>NZ_JBHWJQ010000011.1:0-189092 GCF_042731435.1 Streptomyces sp. NPDC059861
GGCCCCCGATCCCCGGGGCCGCCGCCTCCCGCATGTCACCCCGCTCGCCCGGCCTCGACGACGCCCGCCGGCCCGTGGCCGTCCGTCCGCGTCACCGGGGGGTCCTCGTCCGGGCCCGGGGTCAGAGCCTCCGCGAGAGTCGCGTGGACCGGGATCAGCGTCGCCAGAGCCGTGATCCGCAGCACGAGGCTGATCATCCCGTCCGGGCACACCAGGCGCAGCCGGCCGTGTCTCCTGAGCACGGCCCGGTGCGCGCCGACCAGTACGCGCAGACCGCTCGCGTCGCAGAACTGCAGCCTCGACAGGTCCAGCACGACCCCGACCGGCGCGTAGGCCGCGACGATGCCGTCGAGGTATCCGCGCAGCGCGTCCGCGGTCGCGATGTCCAGCTCGCCCGTGACCTCGACCACGGTCCAGCCCTGGCGGCGGCGGTAGGAGACCGTCAGAGGATCCATGACGCGTGCCCTGCCGTGGAGGCGGCGGTCGGCAGCGGGGTCGCCGTGAAGACGCCGTCGGGGTCGAACCGGGCCTTGGCGGCCAGGAGACCGTGGCGCCGGGCCGCGAGCACCGCGGCCCGCACGTCCTCCTGGCCGTGGGCGTGGACGACGAGGGCGGGGCTGGTGGGCGCGGCGCCGTTCCGGACGCGTCGCGTGGCCTCGTAGGCCGTGCCGGATGTGTGGACCTGATCCGGTGCCAGGCGTGCGACCAGTTCCTGAACGGCGGCCGTGGTCCTGGGTTGTGCGCTCATGATGCGGCCCCTGGGGCGAGTTCTCTTCAGCAGAGTGTGGCTCTAGCGAGAAGAGCACTCCCCCGATTTTCAGACGCAAACTACTCTCAGTAGACCCGGGCTGTACACTCGTCCCCATGAGTCCTCGGAGCGAGCGTCCAGGCGAGCCCGGCACCGCCGGCGGGAGGCGACCGGGCGAGCGGCCCAGTCGCCGAGCGGAGTACGCGGAGGCGACCCGGCGCGCCGTCATCGACGAAGCGCGCCGCCTGTTCAGCGAGCGCGGTTACTTCGCCACGAGGGTCGACGACATCGCGGCGGCCGCGCGCGTCTCACCGGCGACGGTGTACGTCATCGGCGGCAAACAGGGCCTCTTGCGGATCCTGGTGGACCGCTGGTCCGCCGCGCCGGAGGTCGAGACGGCACGGCAGGAGCTGGAGGAGGCCGGTGACCCGGCAGAGATCCTGCGCGTCGTGGCGGACCTGACCCGGCGGATGCGCGAGGACTACGGCGACATCATGCGCGTGGTGCTGGCCACGGCCCCGCACGACGCGGCGGCGGCCGAGGGCCTCGCCCTCGCCACCCGGCGCTATAGCGACGGCACGGCGGTGGCCGCCCGGCGCCTCGCGGAACTCGGCGCGCTCCGGGACGGCACCGACGCCGACGGGGCCCTGGACATCCTGTGGTTCTACTTCGGCTACCAGGGCTTCTTCACCCTCGTCGACGACAACGGCTGGTCCCACGCGCAGGCCGAGAAGTGGCTCCTCGACGCCGCGCGCCAGGCCCTGCTGCGACCGTGACGACGGCGGCGCCCCGCCCTGGCTAGCGCGCCGTGACCCGCAGCTCCTTCACCCCGTTGATCCACGCCGACCGCAGCCGCCGCGGCTCCCCCACCAGCCGCAGGTCCGGCATGGCGTCGGCGAGGGCGTTGAAGATGAGGTCGATCTCCAGGACCGCGAGGGATTTGCCGAGGCAGTAGTGGGGACCGCCGCCGCCGAAGCCCAGGTGGGGGTTGGGGTCACGGGTGATGTCGAAAGTGTCCGGGGAGTCGAAGACCTCGGGGTCGTGGTTGGCCGAGGCGTAGAAGATGCCGACCCGGTCGCCCTTGCGTATCCGCTTGCCGCCCAGCTCGGTGTCCTGCGTCGCCGTCCGCTGGAAGGACACCACCGGCGTCGCCCAGCGCACGATCTCCTCGGCAGCCGTCGAGGGCCGCTCCCGCTTGTAGAGGTCCCACTGCTCGGGATGGGTGAGGAAGGCGTGCATGCCGTGCGTGATGGCGTTGCGGGTCGTCTCGTTGCCCGCCACCGCCAGCATCAGCACGAAGAACCCGAACTCGTCCGAGGCGAGGTTGCCCTCGTCCTCCGCCGCCACCAGGGTGCTGACGATGTCCCGCGCCGGGCACTGCTTGCGGTCGGCGGCCATGTTCATGGCGTACGCGATCAGCTCGGTGGCCGATTCCTTGCCGACCTCCTCCGTGATGGCGTACTCGGGGTCGTCGTACGCGATCATCTTGTTGGACCAGTCGAAGAGCTTGGCCCGGTCGTCCTGCGGTACGCCGATCAGCTCGGCGATCGCCTGGAGCGGCAGCTCGCACGCGACCTCCGTGACGAAGTCGAACGGCCCGGAATGCGCGCGGGCGCCCTCGACTATGGCGTGCGCCCGGGCCCGCAGCCGCTCCTCCAGCGCCCGGATGGCCCGGGGCGTGAACCCCCGTTGCACGATCTGCCGCACCCGGGTGTGCTCCGGCGGGTCCATGTTCAGCAGGATCAGCCGCTGCATGTCGATCGCGTCGCGCTCGATGTGCTCGTTGAAGCGGATGATCGCGGTGTTGAGGGTGGAGGAGAACAACTCGGGGTGCGTGGAGACGTGCTTGACGTCGGCGTGCCGCGTGACGGCCCAGTAGCCCTCGTCCTGGAATCCGGCCAGGTTCACGGGCTGGGCGATCCAGGTCACCGGCTCGACGCGGCGCAGTTCGGCGAACTCCGGCAGGGGCACGCGATGGTGCAGCAGATCGGGGTCGGTGAAGTCGAACCCGTCGGGAAGCGCTGGACAGGGCATGGCGGCTCCAGCCATCTGACGGCCAGTCAGGAAGTGCCGTGAACGTAACGGCGGACTCCGAAGACTGCAAGACCCTTGCGGTGACGGACGTCACGTCAGCAGACTGCACACAGAACTAGAACACGTATCAGTTGCTGGTTCTGGACGAGAGGACCGCCTTCATGGCCGCCGAACCCGTCATCGTCGAAGCCGTCCGCACCCCCATCGGCAAGCGCGGCGGCGCGCTCGCCAATCTGCATCCCGCCTATCTGCTGGGCGAGACGTACCGCGAACTCCTCGGCCGCACCGGCATCCCCGCCGACTGCGTCGAACAGATCGTCGGCGGCACGGTCACCCACGCCGGCGAGCAGTCCATGAATCCCGCGCGGACCGCCTGGCTGACCATGGGCCTGCCGTACGAGACGGCGGCGACGACGGTCGACTGCCAGTGCGGGTCCTCGCAGCAGGCGTCCCACATGACCGCCAACCTCATCGCGGCCGGCGTGATCGACGTCGGCATCTCCTGCGGCGTCGAGGCGATGTCCCGCGTACCGCTCGGGTCGGGCTCCAGGCACGGGCCCGGAAAGCCGTTCCCCGACGAGTGGAACGTCGACCTGCCCAACCAGTTCGTGGCGGCCGAGCGCATCGCGAACCACCGCGGACTGACCCGGGAGAACGTCGACGCCCTCGGCCTGCTCTCCCAGGAGCGCGCCGCCAAGGCCTGGTCGGAGGAGCGCTTCAAGCGCGAGACCTTCGCCGTACAGGTCCCCACCACGGAGGACGAGCAGCACGCCGGGCAGGGCATGTGGCGGCTCGTCGACCGCGACGAGGGGCTCCGCGACACGTCGGCGGAGGCACTGGCGGGGCTCAAACCGATCATGCCGACGGCCGTCCACACGGCCGGCAACTCCTCGCAGATCTCGGACGGCGCGGCGGCCATCATGTGGGCCTCGAAGCGCATGGCGCGTGCGCTGAAGCTGAAGCCGAGGGCGCGGATCGTGGCGCAGGCCCTCGTCGGCGCCGACCCGCACTTCCACCTGGACGGCCCGATCGACGCCACCCGCGCGGTGCTGGGCAAGGCGGGGATGTCCCTGAGGGACATCGACGTGGTCGAGATCAACGAGGCGTTCGCGTCAGTGGTGCTTAGCTGGGCGCGGGTCTTCGAGCAGGACCTGGAGAAGGTCAACGTCAACGGCGGTGCGATCGCGCTCGGGCACCCGGTCGGAGCGACGGGTGCCCGGCTCATCACGACGGCACTGCACGAACTGGAGCGGACGGACAAGGAGTTCGCGCTGGTGACGATGTGCGCGGGCGGCGGACTCGCCACCGGCACGATCATTCAGCGGCTGTAGCCCCGGACCACGAGACGAACGCCGTGAAGGTGGCGGGGTCGAAGGTGAGGACGGGGCCGGTGGGGTTCTTCGAGTCGCGTACGGCGACGGTGGTTTCGCCGAGCTGTGCGCACTCGACGCAATCGCCGCCCTGGTCACCGCTGTAGCTGGACTTACGCCACTGGGCCACCGTCAACATCGCGTTGCTCGCCATAGCGTTCCTCCATCACGCGCCGGATCAACTCCGCCGAGTCCCTGAGGGAGAGAGCGGCGGCCTGGAGATGATCGTAACGGAGCGAGCAGTCGATGACGGTGTCCGGATTGGCGGTCGGATGCCCGCTGCCGTACCCCTCGGTGTAGACGATGGTGGGATCGCTCGGGAAGCGGTAGAGGTTGAACGAGCCTTGCAGACCTGCGTGCGCCCCCGCCGAGAACGGCAGCACTTGGATGTTGATCCGGGGGGCATGCTCGAACGCCAACAGGTGGGCCAGTTGGTCCCGCATGGTCTCCGGGCTGCCGATCTGCTGGTACAGCGCGGCCTCGCTGAGGATCGCCCAGAAGACCGGGGGCTCCTCCTTCTCGAAGGTGCGCTGGCGGGCGAGTCGCACGGCGGTGCGGTCGTCGAGGTGGCTCTGGTCCAACGCGCCGAGCACCGCCCGCGCGTAGGCCGACGCCTGGAGAAGACCGTGCACCATATGGGTCTGGAAGGTGCAGATCTCGACGGCCCGCACTTCAAGTTCCGCCGTCTGCTGGAACCAGGCCGGAAGTTGGCTGCGCAGCACCAGCTCGGTCAGCCGGGAGAGCAGGCCGCCCGTCCCCAGTGCCGCGTCCACCCGTTCACTGAACGCGGGTGTCGGGAGCTTGCGCGCGGTCTCGATCTGCCCCACCAGCGAGCCGGTGTAGTTGATGATCTCGCCGAGCTGTCGCTGCGTCAGTCCGGCCACCTCACGATGGCGCCGCAGCTCGTAGCCGTAGTAGTCCAGCGGCGAGGCACCCGGGTCGAGGGCGTTGATGTGGGTCACGCACGGTCCCCTCTCACGCGACTCCGCCCACAACGGGACGGGTTGTATCCGTTCCGTTGCCCACAGTAGTGACGGCTGGCCAGCCTCGTAGCGTGAACGAATACATTCCACCGGCCTACTTGGCCCCTCGCCCCGTCCAGTACCGCATGAACCTCACCGTGGGCGAGCACTCGGCACGGCATGTGCGCCGTATCGTCCGCTCGCTCCTGACGGAGTGGGAGATGACGGAACTGACCGAAGCGGTGGAACTGGGTGTGACGGAGCTGGTCGCCAACGTCGTACGGCATGTCCGGGACCGGCGCTGCGTGCTGCTGGTGCTGCGGCTGAGGACGGGGGTGCGGGTGGAGGTGTCGGACGGATCGCCCCAACTCCTCGCCCCCGCCCTCACCTTGGCCCCTGACGCGGAGAACGGCCGCGGACTGGTGCTGCTCGACGCGGTGGCGGACAAGTGGGGCGTGGAGCCGGGTGCCGACGGCGGCAAGACGGTCTGGTTCGAGTGCGGGACCGTGTCCGTCGTCCTGCCGTGAGGACATTCGCAGACTCGGGGACGGCGCGAGTGGCGCGAACCGTCCCCGCGCTCACTCGCCGCCCAGCGACTTCAGCTCACGGGACAGAAACCCGTTCTCAATCAGGTCGAAATGATCGAGTCCGGTGATGTTGAACGAGACATTCGCAGTCGGCGAACCATGACGCCGCAGCGCGTCCCTCATTCCCGCGAGATGCTCCTCGTAGTCGGCGGAGAGGACGATATTGACCACGTCCGCGATTTCTGCCGCGCTTCCCGCTCCGCGTCGACCGCCGCCGTCACCGTCCGCGCCCGCGGACCCTGGAACAGATACGCCAGCCCGAAGCCCGCGCCCACCACGATCGCGCCGCCCACCGCGTCCAGCACCCAGTGGTTGCCGGTCACGACGATCGCGGTGACCGTGAAGGCCGGATGCAGCAGGCCCAGCGCCTTCATCCACACCTTGGGCGCGACGATCGCGATCACGACGCCGCACCACAGGGACCAGCCGAAGTGCAGCGAGGGCATGGCCGCGTACTGGTTGGTGAGGGAGGTCAGGGTGCCGTAATCCGGCTGGGAGAAGTCCTGGACGCCGTGGACCGTGTCGATGATGCCGAAGTCCGGCATCAGGCGCGGCGGGGCGAGCGGGTAGAGCCAGAAGCCGATCAGGGCCAGCAGGGTCGTCAGGCCCAGCGTCGAGCGGCCCCAGCGGTAGTCGACGGGGCGGCGCCAGTACAGGACGCCGAGGACGGTCAGCGGGACGACGAAGTGGAACGACGTGTAGTAGAAGTCGAAGAACTGACGGAGCCAGTCGACCTTCACCGTCGCGTGGTTGAGCGTGTGCTCGATGTCGATGTGGAGGAACCGCTCCAGGGAGAGGATCTGCTCGCCGTGCGCCTCGGCGCGCTCCCGGCCGCCGGATATCGTGCCGCCGGTGGCCGCGAGCCGGACCTGCGAGTACGCGGCGTACGTGACGCGTATGAGGAGCAGCTCCAGCAGGAGGTTCGGACGGCCGAGGACGCGGCGCAGGAAGGGCAGCAGCGGTATGCGCTGCCAGCGGGCCGGGACCGGCCGGGCGTACCGCGTGGGGATGGGGTCGCGGTAGTGGGGCGAGGTGCGCGACAGGAACGGCACGGCCGTGGCCGCGGCGATCGCGGCGAGCAGGACGGCGTTGTCGCGCAGCGGGTGCAGCGCCGCCATGTTCGGCAGGAGCATCTTCGCCGGGAGCGTCATGACCAGCACCACCGCCACCGGCCACACCAGGCGGTCGGAGGCGCGCCGGCCGACCCGGCCGACCACCGCGAGCAGCACCCACAGCAGCTGGTGCTGCCAGGCCGTCGGCGCCACGACGATCGCGGCACAGCCGGTGAGGGCGACGGCGAGCAGGAGCTGCCCGTCGCGGGCGTAGCGGACGGCCCGGCGCAGGCCCAGGGCGGCGACCACCGCGCCCAGGGTCAGGAAGAGGGCGATCTCCAGCGGGCCGGACAGGCCCAGCCGCAGCAGCGCGCCGTGCAGGGACTGGTTGGCGAGGTCGTCGGCCCGCCCGCCGAGACCGACGCCGGCCATGTGGTGCACCCAGTACGTGTACGAGTCGTGCGGCATCGCCAGCCACGCCAGCGCCGTGGTCCCGGCGAAGGTCGCGCCCAGGGAGGCCGCGGCCTGCCGGCGGCCCGTGAACCACAGCAGCGGGGCGAAGAGCAGCACCGTCGGCTGGAAGGCGGCGGCGACACCGATCAGCGCGCCCCCGGCCCGTTCGCCGCGCACCGCGAGGCAGCCGAGCAGCACCAGCAGGACCGGGATGATGCTGGTCTGGCCGAGCCAGAACGCGTTGCGCACCGGCAGGGACAGCATCAGCAGGCAGATCGCGACGGGTGCCGCGACCAGCGTCGTACGGCGGCTGACGGGGCGCGGCAGGGCGCGGGCGGCGACCAGGCCGAGCACGACCACCAGCAGCAGCGTGCCGAAGGTCCAGCCCCAGCCGAGCGCCTGCTCCGCCGCGCGCGTCAGTGGCTTGAGCACCAGGCCCCCGAAGGGGGTGCCGGTGAAGCGGGTGGAGTCGTAGAGCGAGCCCTCCACGTGCAGCACGCCGTCCGGGCCGACCCAGGTCTCCAGGTCGGTCAGCCGCTCGCCCCGGGGAGTGCCGAGGACGACGGCGATCTGCCGTATGCCGAGAATCGCGGCGACCAGCCACAGGGCCAGGCGCGCGGCGCGCAGCCGTGCGCCCGCCGTCGCTCCGAAAGCCCCCACCGGTCTTCCGCCGTGTTCCGCGTTCGCCACGCCTCGTCGGCCTCCCGCCCCATCGATCGCGCACCCTGTGGGGTCGCACCGCCCCCCGGAGAAGGGACGCAGGCAACCCCTCATTCACCTGACGTCCGCTCTCCTTTTGTCCGGAAGACGATAGTGGGAGGGGGGTCGGGTTGCTTCGGCCGGGCGCGAGATAGATCACAGGGCGTGGACCGGAAAGGCGGCCGGACGCGCGTCGACAGTCCTGCACACGGCACCTTTATGTGCCCCATGCATCGAAATGGCCACCCTACGTAATCGGGACAAGACCCCCTATCGTCGACTTTCGGCCTGCCGCCGACGCTGCCGCGTGGGCCCGTCCCTGTCCCCGTCGAAAGGTAGGCGAGCGAAGTCTTGTCGAGTGCCAACGTCGCCGCACCGAATCCGTTCCCCGTCCGTACCCGCCCGCCGGTACAGGACCCCACCGTCACCGACCCCGCCCTGGTCAGGCGAGCCGTGAAGGCAGCAGCGCTCGGCAACGCCATGGAGTGGTTCGACTTCGGTGTCTACAGCTACATCGCGGTGACGCTCGGCAAGGTCTTCTTCCCGTCCGGCAACCCGACGGCGCAGCTCCTGTCCACCTTCGGCGCCTTCGCCGCGGCCTTCCTGGTCCGCCCGCTGGGCGGCATGGTCTTCGGCCCGCTGGGCGACCGCGTCGGCCGCCAGAAGGTCCTGGCGCTGACGATGATCATGATGGCCGTCGGCACGTTCGCGATCGGCCTGATCCCGTCGTACGCCGCGATCGGCGTCGGCGCGCCGATCCTGCTGCTCGCCGCGCGCCTCGTACAGGGCTTCTCCACCGGCGGTGAGTACGCCGGCGCCTCCACCTTCATCGCCGAGTACGCCCCCGACAAGCGGCGCGGCTTCCTCGGCAGCTGGCTCGAGTTCGGCACGCTCGCCGGCTACATCGGCGGCGCGGGCCTGGTCACCCTCATGACCGCGCTGCTCTCCTCCGAGGACCTGCTGTCCTGGGGCTGGCGGATCCCGTTCCTGATCGCGGGCCCCATGGGAATCGTCGGCCTCTACCTGCGGATGCGCCTGGAGGAGACCCCGGCGTTCGCGGCGGAGGTCGAGAAGGCGGAGACGGAGCGGCCGAAGGTGCCGCTGCGCGAGATGGTCACGGGCCAGTGGAAGGCGCTGCTGCTGTGCATGGGCCTGGTGCTGGTCTTCAACGTCACCGACTACATGCTGCTGTCGTACATGCCGAGCTACCTCACGAGTGAGCTGCACTACGACGAGACGCACGGCCTGCTGGTCGTCCTGGCGGTGATGGCCCTGATGATGATCGCCCAGCCGTTCACGGGCGCCCTCACCGACCGCGTCGGCCGCCGCCCGGTCATCGCCGTCGGCTGCGCGGGCTTCCTGCTCCTCTCCGTCCCCGCCCTGCTGCTGATCCGCCAGGGCAGCCTGCCGGCCATCGGCCTGGGCATGGGCGCGCTCGGCCTGCTGCTGGTCTGCTTCACCGCGGCGATGCCGTCGGCCCTCCCGGCCCTGTTCCCGACCCGGGTCCGCTACGGCTCCCTCTCCATCGGCTTCAACATCTCGGTCTCCCTCTTCGGCGGCACGACCCCCCTGGTCGTCACGGCCCTGATCGGCGCGACCGGCGACATGATGATGCCCGCCTACTACATGATGGCCGCGGCCGTGATCGGCGGCGTGGCGGTGTGGTTCATGACGGAGTCGGCGGGACGGCCACTGCCGGGGTCGGCACCTTCACTGGAACCGGCGGAGGCAGAGGCGGCCGCGAAGCCGGCGGACACCGCCGAGCCCGCGGGCGCCGCGAAGGTGCCAGGTCCCGCCAGGGCCGTGGAGGCCGTGAACGCCTCGGGACGCTGAGGACGGCGCCGGGCCCGGGCTTCGGCCCGGGCAGTGGCCGGATCGGCGACCGTGCCCGCGGTCTGGGTCCGGGACGCGCGGTGCCGGCTGGTGTCCAGGCGGGCCGCGACCCGGGCCAGGGCCCGGACCCCGGGACGGGTGGCGATGTGGAGGTGCGACACCTTCACCGGGGCCCAGGTCACCGCCCCACACCACCGTGCCGTCGCAGTCCGCCAGGATGTCCCGCACGATCGCCTCCTGATGCGGCCACAGACGCTTTTCGACGCGAAGTCCGCGCCGACCGTCCCTGTCCCGGCTGTTGGGCCGCCCCCGCGCGGCCGTCCTGGAGGAGAGCGCGGCGTCCAACGGCACGACGGGCAGGGAACTGGCCCGGCGGCTGGGCATATCGGCCGCCTCGGCGAGCGAGCACGCGGCGACCATGCGGGACGCGAACCTGATCACCAGCCAGCGGGTGACGAACACCGCATGGCACACCCTGTCGCCCCTCGGCCAGGCACTGCTCGAAGGCCGCCTTCGCCCCATTGGCCCCGTGGGGCAGGAACCTGCACCCACCCCCACTCGTTAGACCATCTAGTTAGCACCTCTAACTAGATGACGAGAGGCAGAGCGCATGAGCGAGTCGCAGATCTGGGACACCGTCGACGCGTACTTCACGACCCATCTCGCCGGCGACGACGAGGCCCTCCAGGCGGCCCTGCGGGACAGCGACGCGGCCGGTCTGCCCCCGATCGGTGTCACGGCGAGCCAGGGCAAGCTCCTCCAGCTCCTCGCCGAACTGCAGGGCGCCCGCGCCATCCTGGAGATCGGCACGCTCGGCGGCTACAGCACGATCTGGCTGGCCCGCGCCCTCCCGGCCGACGGCCGCCTGGTCACGCTGGAGTACGACCCGAAGCACGCCGAGGTCGCGAGCCGCAACATCGCGCGGGCCGGTCTCGACAAGGTCGTCGACGTACGCGTCGGCGCCGCCCTGGACTCCCTGCCGCAGCTCGCCGACGAGAACCCCCCGCCCTTCGACCTGGTCTTCATCGACGCCGACAAGGCCAACAACGCCCATTACGTGGAGTGGGCGCTGCGGCTCTCGCGCGAGGGCAGCCTGATCGTCGTCGACAACGTGGTCCGAGGCGGCCGCGTCGCCGACGCGGACAGCTCCGCGCCCGACGTGAAGGGCACCCGCGCCGCCATCGAGCTCATCGGCTCCCACCCGAGGCTCTCCGGCACCGCGATCCAGACGGTGGGCGGCAAGGGCTACGACGGCTTCGCCCTGGCGCGCGTCCTCGGCTGACGGGGCCGCGCCGCCGCTCAGACCTCGTGGTAATAGCCCACGTTCACGCTGCGCGGTCCGGTGCGGTCCTGGATGACGATCTCGCCGTTGCCGCCCCTGGGCAGCGGCAACGTGCCGCCGTACGCGAGCGGCTGCGCGTACTCGCCGGACACCAGCCGGACCTCGGAGGAGGGGTCCGGCTGCGAGCCGCGCAGCCAGGTCACCTGCCAGTCGCCGTCCGGCCCGCACAGGAACTCCAGGTGCACCCGCGAGACGAACAGCCATTCGTCGGGCGTCGCGAGCCGGCACACGGTTCTGTCCCGGCCCACCCGCAGCATCGTTCCCGGCTCGCTGGGCGCGTCAGCCATGATCATGCCGGCCGTGACACCCGCGTCCGCACCGGAGACGGTGGCCATGGTCAGTTCGAGCACGTGCGCTCCCTTGCAACGTCCTGAGGCGGCAGCCCGGTTGGCCTGCCGCCGCCGCATGATAAATCGCCCGGCGCGGCGGCGTCCGGCACAATGGCCTCATGACCGAGCGAAAGCCACCGGGTGTCAGCTTCGAGTCCTGGACGGACAAGCAGATCCAGAGGTTTCCACAAAGAACCTGTCTGACCAGCCATGATGACTGTCTGTGCATCTGGGCATGAGAAGGCCCCTGGTCATCGGCGCAACCAGGGGCCCCAGACAGGAGGAGAGACAGCTACTCCATGGAGTCCAGCCGCTCACCGCGACAGCCAGCCACATCAACGGCAGCCTTGGCAGACTGATACAGGAACCCCAGAGCCATGGTCAGTTCATGCTTGGTCGTGCCGCTCTGATCCAACAGCTCCTTGACCTTCCTCAGATCCTCCATGGTCGCCTCCAAGATGGCTTCCTCCATGCCGTCCGCCATGGACGAGATGACACCCCCCGGCTGACAGAACCCCGCCTTCCCCGCAGCGTCCGCCGGCATCCTGCGAAGGCTCTTGGCCTCTCCGTGCTGTCCCTCTGGGATGATGCTCACGGTCCCTACCTCCATAGGGGCAAGGGTCGGCAGGTGAGTCGCTAGCTCCCTGCCGGCCCGCCTTTCGTAGCTCACTCTGTAGCAAGCTATTCGCGGATAGCGAGCATAGCGCGGATGCGTCACACAGTGCAGTAACCGAGCATGATCCGCATGGACGCAGCACAGCCACCGTGGCGACGCGTTGCCACTGCACTTGAGCAGCGGATAGCCGACGGCACCTACGCCCCAGGGACACGCCTACCGGGGACCGTGCCCCTCAGTGTGGAGTTCGGTGTGGCTCCGAGCACCGTGGCCAAGGCTGTGCAGGATCTCAAGAGGCGTGGTCTCGTCACCGCTTCACCGGGATGGGGCACGTTTGTCGTGTGACGTTTCCTAGGGCCTTGATAGGCATTGAGCATCTTTACTCGAATGCCGTTGCCTGCCATTCCTACTGGCATTCCCATGCCTGGTTTCAAGTGCCATCCATGCCGTTATGCCGGCATGTCATGCGCTCCCGCGGATTATCACGCCATGGGTACCCATGGGGTAATGCCTGCGAATGTGTTGAGAGACCCCGCCGGGGGTGCCTTCCTCCAATCGTGTACAGGTTTCCAAGTTTTCGTGATCTAGGAAAATGAGGGCACTTCGGGTGCCCAAACACAAAAGGGCGCCCCAGGGTCATTAAACCCTGGGGCGCCTATTCTTCCAGAGGCAACTACATGGCTAATAGAGTTGCCGCAGCACCTTTACGGCACTGCTATCCCTGAGTGGCTTTCTCGGGGAATCCTATCCGTCAAAGTGCCGGCTGTAGTCCTCAGACGAGAGCGCAGCAATGTTGTAGACAGCCTCGGCCCGTACATCGTCCTCAGGGCTGTTACCAATAGCCGTGGCAACCTCATCCGACCGGGGATGTACGGGCGCAGCACCGCCCCAATCAACCAGTTCGGCGTAGGCCACCACAGAGCCTTCCTGGTACGTCTCCAGACCAATAGCCTGTGCGGCCCCACGGGTAAGCCTGCCGTCCGCGGTGAACTCAAGAGCCTCGGTATCCGCGTAGTCTGCCCAACCCTCGCCGGCCGAACGATTCATGCGGGAGTCTGTGGCTGCCCATAGTAGCCGGTTGACCGCAGCAGTCATACGAGCCTCTGCGTCTCTGGCAGCCTCTACAGCAGCAGACCAATCCTTGTGAACCTGAGAACACTCCTCCAGAGCCTTACTGGCCAGGGACGGCATCTCAGCAATGATGGCGTCTTCCGCCGCCCGGAAAGCCTCTGCGTAAGCGGCTTGCATAGCCGCAACAGTTCGCTTGTATCCCTCTGCCTTGGACCGGTAGGGGGCCAAAAACTCATCACGGCTGGTCAGAGGCTTACCGTTCTTCACAGCCTCTTTGTCCAGCTTCCTCAGTTCTACTTCCGCCTTGCTGATAGCCGGAATCCGCGCACCATGAGGCCCCGGCACAGGAGCATAGTCCGCATTCTCAAGTTGGTAATCCTGGAGTGCCTTGAGTGCCTTATCCCTGGCAGCAATCAACTTCTTGGTGCCTGCGGAAAGGGTATATCCGGCAGGCATGGGCTTGATAAAGAGACTGTTAGGCATGACGCCTCCAATAAGTCGTGTAATCGATGCGTTCCCTGTAGGCCTGTGCTCCGTTGACCAGTACGCAGAGGAGATACAGCAGGGAGCAGATAGAGAGCAGAGGTTCCATTATTCGACCCTGCCAAACTGGCCGGCTCGTACAGCGTCAATGACCTCCTGTGGCGTCAAGTCATTGAGCTGTGCATAGGTGTCACGGCTGGTCGTAGCCGTGTCCGTCGTTGTCTGGGTACATTCCATAGGACGACTCCTAAGAGGCCATGAGAGTTGAGAAGTATCGAGCGCCCGTGCGTTCACTGACACCAAACACCTTGGCAAGAGTCTTGGCAGAGACCCTGTCCCCTACCGCATCAAGGTTCTGCGCAGCGTCCCTAAGCGCCTGCAAGGAAGGCTTGGAGCGACCCTTAGGGAGACTCGCCAGGCACTCGTCAGAGGTTGGAGCCTCTGTCTCGTTTTCGTCACTCTCAGGGCCCTCACGTCCCGAATCGCTGTCATTGACAGGGACAGTCTCCTTTGGCGTAGCGCAGAGGTGGAGCATGTGACAGGCCGCAAGTGCTGGTACTGAGCTGACAGCCGAAACCAGGAACGGACCAGAAGTCATGTAGCCACTGGAGATTAGGTGTCCGACCACCTGCGCAGACAGAGCCAGACCCAGGGCTACGCCGCTGCCAGCAATGGCAGACTTCCGGCCCTTTGTGCCACGGGGCCTAGTGGCAGCAATGACAGCAGATGCCGCGGAGTACAGGGAAAGCGTCAGAGGCATGAGGAACTCAAACCCGTTTCCAAAGCCACTGGCACGGGCTAGCTGAATCTCTGCCGGCATTGAGATAACGAGAGCAGAGATGAGAACCAACGGACGGGAGATTACAGCGGTAAGTCTGGCGTAGAAAGGTGTCGTGTTCAATGTCGTGTGTCCTAACGTCTAGTCGTTGTAGGCCATGCGGACAGCCGCACGAATGGCGGGGTCCTTGACGTCAGCCAGAAGTACCCGCAGAGGGATACCTAGCACCTTGGCCATAGTCACCTGGTGATTCAGCTTGGGATTCCGTTCCCCGGAAGCCCATTTCTCAGCAGAGCCGAGGTATACACCACAAGCGTCAGCTATCTGCTTGTGGGTAACGCCCTTGGCTTGCCTTATTGCAGACCACGTGTGCCTATTCCAAATGCTTGCCTTGGCCACGTCCACCACTTCCTTAGAGTCGTTATGTCGTGTGGAGACTTGAGGGGTTGGTAGGCATAAAAAAACCTCATCCCCTGTGCCACACGACAAGACACAGGGGATGAGGCTCACCTAGGCAAACCGAGACCAGAACCTAGGAGGTGCGAGAGTCACAACAGCGGAGGAACGACAGAGAAGAGAAAGAGGAACTTGCCCTTTTGAATCCCTACTTCCTAACTTCTCTCTCACTATAGATGTCGGTATCACTAGGGGGTGTTCTGTGACAGCCATGAGGGAAGTGAGAGCCAGATCACAAGAGAAGGAGTCCGCTCCCTGCCGGCCTTGGTCCTGTGCAAATGGGGCGCAGCTACAGCCTGACAACGCCTCAGAACGGCGTACTGAGCTTCCAGTAGCCCCTACAGAGCCACGGGACAGAGTCCGTTTGGCGGACCTTGAGACAGCAACTAGCCCTAGAAGGGCCTAGCTTCGGTTCTGAGAGCCTTTCAGGCGGAGCCTAGGCAAGGAGACCAGGAAGCTACTCAGGGGCCGCTACAGAGCCGCACAGAGGCTCTGTCCGGGGCGGGACAATCTCTAGCCTCAGTAACTGAGTCTGACTCGACTAAGTCTCGTGTCTCACTGCCAGCCCTTGAAGGCTGGCTAGTTCGACTCTCCCTCACTCCGTTCGGTCGTTCTGCCTTGGCTGTCTGAGAGCCCCTTGGCCCTTGAGAGGCCAAGGAACCTTCTACTTACTGAGTTGTATGTTAACTACCTCTCTCTTAAGGAGAGAGGTATGTATGTTTGGGGGGTTGTCCTGACCCTCCCTGTAGAAGGTTGCTACGACCCTCCCTTGCAAGGGTTGTCCTGACCTCAGGTTTCTAGGGGAGGGTTCTCACGACCCTCCCTCAATCCATGCTCTCTTCACGCCAATGTGCCTGATCTTGGCTCCACTCATCCTGTGCCGGGCAGAGGGCATCATGCCGTTCTCTCGGATCCAGCCTTCCTTGGTGAGCCGGCTGAGCCGCTTACGGAAGTTGTCCCTGTCTATGTTGGCTTCCTCGGCCAAGGTCTCATTGGAGGCAGTGCAGCCACGGCTATTGGCGCCACAGTGCAGCGCCACAACACCAAGGACACTCTTGTCAGCATGATTCAGACCTGATCGGTAGACGTGTCGCATGTAGTCCATATTCCGGTCTGTCATGTCGACCCAGTCAGGGTCATTGATGAGCGTAAGGCCGTTCCTGCCAATGGCCTCTGACACTTCCTCCGTCTGCTCTGCCTCAGGGCCGTAGACCTCTGCCAGGATCTCCGCAAGTTGCTCATCCGATGGAATAACCGGCCCTTCCTCGGCCGGCTCTTCCTGCTGCGCCGCGGCAGTCTTCTGACGATACGCGGTCAGTTGGGTACTGAACTCCCATGGACTAGGCCGGCCCCAGCTATCGGCAGGGTCATACCCAAGTGCCTTGATTTCCTCTGTCGTAGCGTCACCAAAAATGTCAGCATCAAACATGCTTGTCCCCAATCTTCTGTGCAATCCCTGTCATTTCGACAATGGCGTAATCCCCAAGAATGTCATGGACAATTTCCGTGGCCTCTGACATCTCCACTTCAAACAAAGATGCCGCAAACCAAATAGCGGCCCTTACTTCCATGCCGCCGAACCAGACGGCATATCCGAGTTTCTGGACTACCGTCTCTTTCTGCGTCTCGGTCACTTCCTGTCCCTTCTTAGTCGACGCCAACGGTGTTGACGCCTAGGCATGGCAAAGGACCCGTAACTGTTGTTACGGGTCCTCACGGGGTACTGCCTATTCAGTTAGCGTCGCACGTAGTGCGCAGCGACTATGCCTCGAACTCCATCCGATCCAACATGTCGTCAACCCAAATCCCAGTGAGGAACTCTGCCGCGCTTTCCTCGTTCATTGCCGCTGACTGTGCGTAGACCTTGACCGCTGCTGACAGCGTCAGAACTCCAGCTTCCCAGAGGTCCCCGAGAGCGTTGACCAACTCGGCCAGGACTTCCAGCCGGCCAGTCTCAATCCCTGACAGGTCTTCCATGTCAGATCTCCCCCTGTCCGGGGAGGATGCTCCGGAGTGCCTCCCGGAGCGCGCCTATGGCGTAGGCCATGGCACGGGGGTCACCGAAGTCCACGTTCTCAGCCTCGGCAAGGATGCGCCGTGCGTTGGCGACGATCCACTCTGATGGGCCTTGGTCCTGCTCAGGACGATGTGCGTTGGGGGTGGTGCCTCGCATAGGATGTTCCTCTCCTCTGGAGACACCGGGGAGTGATCTTGTTTGGCGACAGGCACTCCCCGGTGCTTTAACAACGGTGTTGCGGGTTATTCCCCGGACATGTACCCGAGGCTGGTCAGCCTGGCTGTCCTCTCCTCAGGGGTCTCAGGCTCAGGGGTGACGTTGAACGTCTTGCGCCCTACCTCAACGCGGTAACCGGACTTGATCAACTGTTTCCTTCGGCCTTCCAAGTCCAAGGTCCCCCACAGCTCTTGGAACGTCTGTCCCGTGTCCTTCTCAGACCAGTGACCCTCTACAACCGGCTCTGCTGCTAGCTCCGCCTCTCGTGTGCGGAGGGCATGCATACGGTCCTTGTACTCCTTGGGGTTGTCCTCGAACTCCCCCTCTACGTACAGATGCCGCAGACGTGAGATGCGCTTCCGGGTGGACTCAAGCTCCCTGGTGTTGTCCGAGCCAGGGACCCATACCTTCTCGATCACCGGTTGGTTCCCGTAGCGTTGTAGGAAGTAGATCTCAATCCACTCTTCTACTTCCTCGGCACGGACCGAGATACCTCGGCAACGGTTCTCCTTGGGCCATGCGCCACAGACGTAGTACCGGTACTCAACTCCTGATGGATTGTGCATGGATGACTTGTGCGTGGCTTTGCTGCCACACTCCCCACACCAGACCACGCCATACAGAGGTGACGTGCCGTTGACTCGCCGAACCGTTGTCTTGGTCCGTGCCTCTACGGCTGCCCGAAGCGATTTCCATTCCTCGTCCGTGAAGATGGGCTCTGCCACCTGCACAGGCTGCCCCTGGCTGTCGTAGAGCACTTCCCCCTTGTGTTTCTTTTGTCCGAGAAGGGCAGGATCACTGAGCAGTGATTTGATCGTTGTCTCACTCCACAGCTCAGGCACACCCTCTGCTGCGCCACGTCGGTGAACAGGCTTGTCCCGTCGGATACGGGCCCTGTCCCGCGCCGTGTGCTCCCCCTTCTCATTGAGGTACTTGGCCACGGCGAAGAACGATTGCCCGTCAAGGATCTGACGACGCATCTCATGCAAGACCTTGACCATGTCAGGATCCTGCTCAAGGTACGTGGCAGTCTTCCCGTCAATGAACCTCTTGACTGGAACGTAGCCGAACGGGGGGATGCCTCCTGTCCATCGAGTCGTGAAGCGTCGCCGTTCGTGGCTGTCCTTAGCGCGTTCCTTGATTCGCTGGAGTTCCTTGGCCGGCCCGATGGACTGCACGTAGGCAATGGCTCTTCCTTCCGGCGTACGGAAGTCAAGCCCAGGGTTGTCCAGAACAACAAGCGTCTTGTCCCACTTGAGGATCTGAGCCATGAGCGCATGAGCGTGCATGTCGTCACGGGACAATCGGTCAAGTGTGGTAACCCACAGCTCATCCCACTTACCGCGGCTCTCCTCTGCCAGCCACGGACCCAATTCCTTCCGATGGAACGGGTCAACGTCGCCAGACACTGAGAGGTCTCGTGCCACGCCAACGACAGTGACGCCCTCCGCCTCTGACTGTCGGCTCAGTTTGTCGTGCTGGCTCTCGATGGAATCTGACTTCTCGTTCCGGTCGTCAGAGATACGCTCCGCGAACAGGACCCGTCGCACTGGCTGACCTCTCCCCCAGGGGTGCGGCCCCCTGCCGCTCCCTCTGTCTCCAGGGTAGCGCAGTTTTGTCATTAGGTCTGGATCCATAAGCAGATCCGGGACGCCGAGGCGCGCGGCGACTTCGCCCACCTGCCGGGCGCCGGCAAGCCCCTGCCCAAGGACGTCGAGGGCACCTACGACGAACAGTGGTGGATCAAGCGGAAGTTGGCCCGGGAGGGCATCTCGGTCCTGCCGCCCACCCTCGCCCTGCGCAAGGAGGCGGAGGACGCGCTGTCGGCCGCGATGCGGGCGCCCTCCGAGCGGCTCGTGCGGAAGATCGTCGAAGAAGTCAACGTCAGGATCCGCGACGTCATGTTCAAGCCGCCGCCCGGCCCCCCGCTGGGTCTGAAGCCGTACGACGTGGACGACGTCGTACGCCGGTGGCGGGAGGGCCGGGCGGCGGCCGAATAGCTGGTTCTCGCTGGTTCGGCGGCTCGGTGGCCGAACAGCCGGCTCAGCGCGCGGCTCAGTGGCGCAGCAGCCGCTCCGCGAGCTCGCGGTAGTCCCGCAGGGCGAGACGGAGCTGTTCGGTGTCGGAGGTCGCGGGGGTAGCCTCGTCGGTCGCCTCCCAGGACCTGCGCAGGGTGCGCCGCCGCTGGGTCACGGCCTCGGTGAACCGGGCCGCTATCTCCTCCAGCACATGGTCCGCCTCCTCGATGGCGGCCCGCGGCCCGTCCACGAACGAGGCCACCGCCTGCTGCAACCGCAGCTCGAACTTGCCGGTCTCCTCCCCCGGCAGCAGCGGGGCCAGGCGCGCGGTGGGGGCGGAGGGGTCGGCCGGGGTCCTGGCGGGACGCACGGGGGCCTCCGTAGCGGCGGCCCCACGAGCTTCCCGAGCCCCATGAGCCTCCTGAGCAGCCTCACGGGCCTCCTGAGCTTCGCGTGCCCCGGCTCCCCCAGGCGCCACATCACCCGCACGAAGCGAAGCACCGGTCCCGCCGGGAACCTCCCTCGCCGTATCCGGCGCCGCGTCCCGCCCGACGAGGTCGTCGCGCCGCGCGGTGCGGTCCGGCTCCGGCGGCTCCCCGACGCCCATGGGCCGTGTCACGTCGGCCATGTGTCTCAACTCTCCTTCGCGTGGCGCCCGAAGGCCGCCGGCAGATGCAGCCGGCCGGAGCCGGCGTGGGCCGTCGTCCTGGTCCGCTCGGCGGGCGGCCGCCCGTGGCGGTCGTCGCGCGCCGGACGCAGCAGGTCGTCGAAGAGGGCGCGGGCCTCGACCATGGCCTCACGCATCTCCTCGGTACCGGCGCCGCCGTCCCGCGCACCGCTCACCGCCGTACCGGCGATGCTGTGGACGCGCCGGTAGCCGTGCACGTGGTGCGCGTGGTGCACGGACAGCGCGGCGTACTGCTCGTCGTACTGTCCGCCGTCCGGGAAGCCCCGGACGGCGGCGAGCTCGGCGAGCAACTGGTCCGCCTCGGTCACGGCGTCCTGCGGCGAGTCGACGAAGCGCTCCTGGGCGGCCGTCCAGCGGGCCTCGAACCGCTCGCGCTGCGCCGGTTCGAGCGGCCGCTCACGCAGCCTGCCGTGCCGCTCCACGCGCTCGGCGAGCTCGCGTTCGGCGGCGGGGGCGTCCCCGTCGTGCCGGGCCACGGCCCGGTCGTACTCCGGTCCGAAGCGCCGCCTCAGGTCCCGTCCGCCGCCCGCGCCACGGCCGCGCAGGGTCAGGGCGGCCACGATGAGGGCGACCGCCGCCACAATCACGATCAGAGCAATGATCCAGCCAGTGGACATGAATGCCTTCCGGGTTTTCGACCCGACCGGCCCATCGCCGGGCCGGTCCGCCGACCGGGTTGCCCGCAAACCCCCACCCAAACGAGGCCGGCCCCGGCGGGCCGCACGGAGAGGTACCCCGCCGCACCCCCGGACAATGGTGAGCATGACCTGGACGATCACCCCGGAGCCCACCGACTCCCCGGCCGCCGTGGCACTCTGGCGGGCGTACTACACGGAGGTCAGCGACCGCTGGTACCTGCTGCACCAGGGCCGTGCGACCGACCCGGCCGAACTGGAACGGGAGATCGCCGCCGACACCGGCAAGGACCTCACCCTGCTCCTCCTCGCACACCACGACGGCACCCCCGCCGGCACGGCAGGCATACGCCTGACCCCCGACCCCACCACCGCCGAACTGACCCGCGTGTTCCTCCTGCCCCACCTGCGCGGGAGGGGTGGAGCCGCCCGCCTGGTCACCGCGGCCGAACGGGCTGCCCGCACCCTCGGCGCGACCAGAGTGATCCTCGACACCAGAGCCGACCTCACCGAGGCCCGAGCCCTCTACACCCGCCTCGGCTACGAGGAGACCCCGCCCCACAACACGGCCCCGTACGCCGACCACTGGTTCACGAAGCACCTCACCTGAGAGGGCACCACGCGCCCGCACCCGCGCACGGCGGGAAGGGGCCGTGCCGGGGGGTGTCCGCCCGCAGCGGTTGGCGCGTCGACACGGGTGAGTCGGTGAGAGACCGATTCCGCGCCGTTCCGAGGACGGACACCCCCCCGGCACGGCCCCGACGTGAACCGCGCCTTGGGCGCTACAGCAACCAAGCACCCACCCGCACAGCCACACCACAAGCAGGACCACCCCGCCCCCCGGCCCCCACCCCCCGCCCCTCACCGGAACCGAGCCACCGGCTGCCCCTCGTGCGGCTCCTCACGATCCGACCCGCACAGTTCCTCGTTCAGCTCCCGCACCAACTGCACCAGATCCGTGGGCCGCTTTGGCCCCCACCAGTCACCGAGCAACTCCGCGAGCGACTCCTCACGCGCCGTCGCCAGCCGCTCCGCGACCACCCGCCCCTGCTCGGTCAGCGTCAGGTCCAGCCCCTCGCGCACGGCGAGCCGCCGTTCCTCGACCTGGCGGGCGCCGTCGAGGATCACCCCGAGCGGCACCGAGCTGCGCTCGGCGAGCGCACCGGGCTCCACCCGCCCGTATCTCTTGATCCGCAGCAGCAGCCAACTGGCCGCCGGCACAAGGTCGTACCCCGCACGCGCGGAGATCTTCCGGTAGACCTCGTGCCGCCCCTCCCGCGTGCCGAGCACCGACAACGCCCGGCACACCTCGTCGTACGACGACCGCTCCACCGGATTGCTGGCCAGCGTCTCGGAGACGTCGGGCGCCGTGACCGACACCCGCAGCCGGTCCTCCTTGAGGAACCACGCCAGCACGAACGCGAGGAGGGCGACCGGAACGGCGTACAGGAACACATTTGTGATGGCGGACGAGTACGCGTCCAGCGCCTGCGCGCGCAACTCCGCCGGCAGGGCGGCGATGCCCCGCGAGTCGGCCTCCAGGCTCTCCACGGTCACTCCCGGCGGCAGCGGAACCCCACGGAAGGCGGACGCCAGTTGCTCGCCGAGACGCCCCGCGAAGACCGAACCGAAGACGGCGACCCCGAACGCGGCCCCGATCGACCGGAAGAACGTCGCACCGGACGTGGCGACGCCCAGATCCTCGTACGAGACGGCGTTCTGCACGATGAGCACCAGCACCTGCATGACCAGCCCGAGCCCGAAGCCGAAGACGAAGAAGGTCCCACTGATCACGGCGTTGGAGCTGTGCTGGTCGAGGTGGTGGAGGAGCAGCAGACCGAGGGTGGTCACAAGGGTCCCCGCGATGGGGAAGACCTTCCAGCGCCCGGTGCGGCTGACGATCTGCCCGGAGCCGGTCGAGGCGAGCAGCAGCCCCAGCACCATCGGCAGCAGGTGCACACCCGACCAGGTCGGCGAAACACCCTGCACGACTTGCAGGAACGTCGGCAGATACGTCATCGCGCCGAACATCGCGAACCCGATGATCAGGCTGATCGCCGCGGTGAGGCTGAAGGTGCGGACACGGAACAGCTTGAGCGGAAGCACCGGTTCGGCCGCCCGCCGCTCCACCACCACGAAGCCCACCGCGAGCACGGCCGCCAGCACGAGCAGCCCGACGATCTGCGGGGAGCCCCAGCCCCAGGTGGTGCCCCCGAGGGAGGCCACCAGGACCAGGCAGGTGGCGACGGCGGCGATCAGGAAGGTGCCGAGGTAGTCGATGACATGCTTGGTGGCGGTACGCGGCAGGCGCAGCACCGAGGCGATCACGACGAGCGCGACGGCCCCGACGGGCAGGTTGATGTAGAAGACCCAGCGCCAGCTCAGATGCTCGGTGAACACCCCACCCAGCAACGGCCCGAGCACGCTCGACGCCCCGAAGACCGCGCCGAACAGCCCTTGGTAGCGCCCCCGGTCACGCGGCGGGACCAGATCCCCGACCATCGCCATCGACAGCACGATCAGCCCGCCGCCGCCCAGTCCCTGGACCCCGCGGAAGGCGATGAGCTGCGTCATGTCCTGCGCGATCCCGCACAGCGCGGAGCCGATCAGGAAAATCACCACGGCGATCTGGAACAGCCGTTTGCGCCCGTACTGGTCGCCGAGTTTGCCCCACAGCGGGGTCGCGGCGGTCGAGGCCAGCAGATACGCGGTGACCACCCAGGACAGATGCTTCAGGCCGCCCAGTTCACTGACGATGGTCGGCAGCGCGGTCGCCACGATCGTCTGGTCCAACGATGCCAGCAGCATGCCGAGCAGCAGCGCGCCGATCGACACGAGTACGTTCCCGGACACCTGCTCTCGATCCACGGCACCCGGTATCTGAGCGGCCCTGCCGCCATGCGATTCCCCGGTCATGCACACCTCCCGAGGCTGCCTCGTCCGGCCTGCACTACCTCATCCATCGTGGGCGGTGTGCCCGGTTATGGCCTGTCGAGCCCGACGGAAAGCGGTCGCTGCGGCGCGATTACGGGGGGCCGCCGACAGGACGTACACGGAATCTGCATAATCTCTGGGACCACGGAGCCGCGAGGGGAGGGACGGAAGCGTGGCGAAGCCGAACGAACACCGGTGCCCGGAGTGCGGGACGCCCAGGGAGGCGGACAACACCCCGTCCTGTGCCTGCGGCGAGCGCGCCGCCGAGGCCCTGCGCGACGCGCGCACGGCGGAACAGGCGGCGGCGGAGGACTTCGACCCCCTGCGCATACGCCCCTATGTGGCACTGAACGCGACGACACCGACCGAGCCGGCCCTCACGGCGGACGCCTCACCGCCCGGGAAGCCTGAGCTGTCGGCGTTCCCCGAGGGCCCTGAAGGACGTGAGGATCCCACCGAGCCTCACGCGCCCGACGAACTCCTCGAAGCCGAAAACGCCGGGGAACCGGGGCCCCACCCCCGTCGCCGCCGCACCACACTCCTGGCAGCCGCCGCGATACTCACGGTGGCCGCCACAGCGGGCTTCGCCGGCGGGCTGTTCTCCTACGACCCCCCGGCCCGGGACGGCGCGGCCCCGGAGTCGGTACGGGAGGCGGTCCCGCAGGCCCGCACGACCCCGCCGGTCCCGGCGCCCACGGCCACGGCCACGTCGGCCACCCCCACCCCGGAATCCCCGTCCCCCACACCGACGGCAACGGCGACCTCGTCGCCGACGCTCAGACCGTCACCGTCGCCCCCGTCACCGACGCCGACCCGCTCGTCCTCACCCACCGCCCGCGCCACGGACACCGAGACCCCCGCGGACCGCGACGAGCCGCCCCCGACGCTGCGCCGGGGCGACTCCGGCCCCGAGGTCACAGAGCTCCAGCTCCGCCTGCGCCAGTTGTACCTGTACAACGACGACCCTCACGGCCACTACACGCACGGGGTCGAGAACGCCGTACGCACCTACCAGTGGGCCCGCGGCATACGGACCGACGAGCCGGGCGTCTACGACGAGGAGACCCGGCAGCAGCTGGAGTCGGAGACGTCAGAACCCTGACGCACCCCGACCTGGGACCCCGGTCGACCCGACGGATCTACGGCCTCAGCGGCACCGGCACCCGCACCGACACCGGAACCCGCCGCCGCAGCGCCCCCTCACCTGAACGAGACCCGGATCTCCCCGCTCCGGGCAGCCTCCACCCGCACCCGGGTCAGGTCCTCCACCAGCACGTCCGGCCGGTGCACCGCGGCCCGCGGCCCCACCCCGACCACCCGCATCCCCGCGGCACGCCCCGCCGCGATCCCGGCGCCTGAGTCCTCGAAGACCAGGCAGTCCTGCGGAGCCACGCCCAGCTCGGCGGCCCCCTTCAGGAACCCCTCGGGATCCGGCTTGCTCGCGCCCACGGACTCGGCGGTCACCCGCACCTCCGGCAGGGCCAGCCCCGCCGCGGCCATCCGCGCCGTGGACAGTGCCACGTCGGCCGAGGTGACCAGGGCATGCGGCAGCCCCCGCAGGGACGCCAGGAAGTCCTTCGCGCCGGCGATCTCGACGACGCCGTCCATGTCGGCGGTCTCCGCCGCGAGCATCCGGGCGTTGTCCGCCAGGTTCCGCTCCATCGGCCGGTCCGGCAGCAGCACCGCCATCGACGCGTACCCCTGCCGCCCGTGGACGACCTTCATGACCTCGTCCCCGTCCAGCCCGTGCCGCTCGGCCCACCGGCGCCAGATGCGCTCCACGACGGCGTCGGAGTTGACGAGGGTGCCGTCCATGTCGAGCAGGAGGGCGCGGGCGGTGAGCACGGTGGTGGCCGTCATCGGCTGCTCCAGTACGGGAGAAAGGGGCGGTGGCGAAGGCCGCCGGCCCCGGGAACGAGGTGACCCCGGGGGGGACAAGGCGGCCCCGCCCGCCGGTCAGGGGAAACGGGCGGGAGCCACTTTGTTTCTCCACGGTACAAAACAAGCCGCCCGACCGCCAGCGCCGTGGCCAGACCTTCACCTGCCGTTCAGCTCAGCCGGTGACGGCTTCCCAGAGGCTCCACACGCCCAGGCCCAGCATCAGCAGCGCCGCGATCTTCGTGATCAGACCCAGCGGCACCCGCTTCATCAGCGCCCTGCCGCCGACGATGCCCAGTCCGGCCACCGCCCACAGCGCCAGCACCGCGCCGAGGCCGACGGACAGCGGGTCGTCGTACCGGGCGGCGAGGTTCGCGGTCATGATCTGCGTGAGGTCACCGAACTCGGCGACCAGGATGAGCATGAAGCCCGCCCCGGAGACCTTCCAGAAGGACTGGTCCTCCGGCTTGCGGATCTCCTCCTCGCCGTCGTCCTTCTTCAGCAGCAGCACGGCCGCGCCACCCAGGAAGAGCACACCGGTCAAGGCGTGCACGAGCTGCTGCGGCAGCAGCGTCAGGACGCTGCCCGCAGCGACGGCGAGCGCGACATGCAGCGCGAAGGCCGCGGCGACGCCGGCGAAGACGTACGAGGCGCGGTAGCGGGTGCCGAGGACGAGCCCGGCGAGCGCGGTCTTGTCGGGCAGTTCGGCGAGGAAGACGACGCCGAAGACGAGCGCCGTGACGGTCAGGCTGATCAAGGTTCCTCAATCGGTCGGGGCCACCGGCCGAGAGTCGCTGCGAAACGTCAGACCTCGGCACGGCAGCACACGTGGCACCCGTGCCGAAGGGCACGGGCGTGTACTGCTCTGCCGAAGGTCTCGCTGGCCGGCCTCGTCATCGAGGCCCGCCTCCGGGCGCCGGCTCAGATCCCTCGCGGGCTGAGCAGTATGTCGACGGTCCGGCGAAGAGCTACTCCCCTTCTGCGCCTGCCATGGTACGCGACGGCCCCTACGGCCCCCTGAGCGGAAAGTTCCGTCTTGAATCTTGTCGTGTCATGAACGTGTCACTAGCTTCTCACCGAACGCACACCCGTTCGCAATACGGCATCGACAGCATTCCCTCGCCCGCTCGCCAACACCCCCACACTCCAAGGGAGTCCGCATGCCCAGGTTCTACGCGCGTCGACGGCTCAGCATAGTCGCGGCGGTCAGTGCCTTCGCCGCCTCCGTCGCCCTGTTCAGCGCCCCCACCGCCTCCGCCGCGCTGCCCACCCCGGTCAGTGGCGCCACGGCCCGCTCCTACCTCGCCCAGCTGACCGTGACCTCCGAAAACCGCACCGGCTACAACCGCGACCTCTTCCCGCACTGGATCACCCAGTCCGGCGCCTGCAACACCCGGGAGACCGTCCTCAAGCGCGACGGCTCGGGCGTCGTCACCGACTCCTCCTGCGCCGCCACCAGCGGCAGCTGGTACTCCCCGTACGACGGCGCCACCTGGTCCGCCGCCGCCGACGTCGACATCGACCACCTCGTCCCGCTCGCCGAGGCCTGGGACTCCGGCGCAGGCAGCTGGACCACGTCCCGGCGCCAGTCCTTCGCCAACGACCTGACCCGCCCGCAGCTCATCGCGGTCACCGACAACGTCAACCAGGCCAAGGGCGACCAGGACCCGGCCACCTGGATGCCGTCCCGCACCGCCTACCGCTGCACCTACGTGCGCGCCTGGGTCCAGGTGAAGTACTACTACGGCCTCTCGGTCGACTCCGCCGAGAAGAGCGCGCTCACCAGCTACCTGGCCTCCTGCTGACCCACCCGGCCTCCGGCTGATCGAACGCGCGACATTTCTCGCGCGGGAACCTCCCCGCCGGCCTCCGTCGTTCCGTACCGTACGGGGCGACGGAGGAGGCCGGCCGCACGCGCACCGAGCGCCCCGGAGGCGGGCCGACCAGAGAGAAGGCGGACCATCACGTGGCGGCACTGCGCCTGGGACCACTGCTGAGATACGTCGACGGCTCGACGGCGACCGTCTGGGTCGAGGCGAGCCGCCCCTGCACCGCCGAGGTGCGCTGCGCCGACGGCGCCCACGGCACGGCCCGCACCTTCCAGGTCGCGGGCCATCACTACGCCCTCGTGCCGGTGACCGGCCTGACGGCCGGGACGACGACGGCGTACGAGGTACTGCTCGACGGCACGCACGTGTGGCCGCTGCCCGACTCGCCGTTCCCGCCCTCGGTGATCCGCGCCGGGTTCGTGGCGGACACCGTCCGGGTCGCCTTCGGCTCCTGCCGCTGGGCCGCGCCCCCGGCCGACGGGAAGGACCCGGTCGGCCCCGACGCCCTGGACACCCTCGCCGCCCGCATCGCCGCCGACCCCGAGGCCGTACGCCCGGACGTCCTGCTGCTCCTGGGCGACCAGGTCTACGCCGACGAGACTTCCGGGGCCACCCGGCGCCGGCTGGCCACCCGCCGCGACCTGAAGGAGCCGCCGGGCAGCGGAGTGGCGGACTACGAGGAGTACACCGAGCTGTACTACGAGTCCTGGCTCGACGCCGACGTGCGCTGGCTGCTGTCCACCGTGCCCAGCTGCATGATCTTCGACGACCACGACGTCATCGACGACTGGAACACCTCCGCCGCCTGGCTCGCCGACATGCGCGCCACCGACTGGTGGCAGGAGCGGGTGCTGAGCGGCCTGATGTCGTACTGGGTCCACCAGCACCTCGGCAACCTCTCACCGGCCGAGCTGGCCACCGACCCCCTCTACGCCGCCGTACGGGACACCCCGGACGCCACCGGCCTGCTGCGCACCTTCGCCGCCGAGGCCGACGCCGACCCGACGACCGTGCGGTGGAGCTACCGGCGGGACTTCGGGCGCGTCCGGCTGCTGATGGTGGACAGCCGCGCCGCGCGCGTCCTGGCCGAGGGCAGCCGCTCGATGCTCGACGCCGGTGAGCAGGAGTGGCTGCGCACCGAGGCCCTGGCCGAGCCGGGATCGTACGACCACCTCCTGATCGGCACCTCCCTGCCCTGGCTGCTGCCGCACCTGGTGCACGACGCCGAGGGCTGGAACGCGGCGCTGTGCCGGGGCGAGAAGGGCGAGCGCTGGGCGCGCTGGGGCGAGAAGATGCGGCGGGCGGCCGACCTGGAGCACTGGTCGGCCTTCCCGGAGTCCTTCGACGCGCTGGCGGCACTGATCGCCGAGGCGGGCTCGGGGGACGCGGCACCGGCGACGGTGTGCGTGCTGTCGGGGGATGTGCATCACGCGTACGTGGCCGAGCCGACCTGGCCCTCCGGCGGGCCGGACGCGCGCGTGCTCCAGCTCACCTGCTCGCCCGTGCACAACTCCATCCCGCTGCCGATACGGATGGGCTTCCGCTTCGGCTGGAGCGGCGTCGCGCGGTTCCTGGGCCGCCGGATCGCGGGCCACGGCAAGGTGCCTCAGCCGCCGATCGACTGGCGCTGCACGAGCGGGCCGTGGTTCGGCAACCAGCTCATGACGCTGACCATGAACGGGCGTTCGGCGCGGCTGCTGCTGGAGCACACCGAGCAGGACGGACAGGGCGGAGCGCGGCTCACGACCGTGGAGGAGTCGGTTCTGACCACCCCATGAGGTACATCCGGGACCTGTGGGACCCGCGTTGGCTTCTGGTGTTCCCGACGGCATGATGAGGCGGACCGTCCGCTTCCCTTGGACGATCCGCCGCACTGCGCCCCACATGCCCGGGAGTCACCGCCTTGTCTGCACCGACCGCGGAATCCATATCGGAGTCCTCCATATCGGGGGCCGCACGCGGGACTTCTCCGGAGGCTTCACGCGGGACGGCCCCTCCGGGAGCGTCACCCGGGACCTCTCTCGAAGGGGCGCCGCCGTCCGCGACCGGGTCCGCCCCCGCCCCGGTCTCCGTCGCCCTCGTCGGCGCCGGGCCGCGCGGCACCAGCGTGCTGGAGCGCCTGTGCGCCTCGGCCACCGAAATCCTCCCGCCCGGGACACCGCTGACGGTGCACGTGATCGACCCGGCGCCGCCCGGCCCCGGACGCGTCTGGTGCACCGCCCAGTCCGCCGAGCTGCTGATGAACACGGTCGCCTCACAGGTGACGTTGTTCACGGACGAGAGCGTGGACTGCTCGGGGCCGATCCGGCCGGGCCCGAGCCTGCACGAGTGGGCGAGCGACGACCTCGGTCCCGACGACTACCCGACCCGGGCGCAGTACGGCCGGTATCTGGAGTGGGTGTTCGCGCGGACGGTCCGTCAGGCGCCGTCCGGGGTGCGCGTCGAGACCCACGCCGCCCGCGCCGTCCGGCTCGACGACGGCTCCGACGGCCGTCAGGTCCTCGCCCTGGACGACGGCAGGCTGCTCACCGGGCTCGCGGCCGTCGTCCTCGCACAGGGCCATCTGCCGACGGCACCGGACGCGGAACAGCGACAGCAGACGTCGTACGCCGCCCGCAACGGCCTGCGGTACATCCCGCCCGCCAATCCTGCGGACGTCGACCTGACCTCCCTCTCGCCCGGCGAACCGGTGCTGCTGCGCGGCCTGGGCCTGAACTTCTTCGACCACATGGCCCTGCTGACCACCGGCCGTGGCGGCCGCTTCGTCCGCACCGAGGAGGGACTGCGGTACGTCCCCTCCGGCCGCGAGCCCCGCCTGTACGCCGGCTCCCGGCGTGGCGTGCCGTACCAGGCGCGGGGCGACAACGCCAAGGGCCCGTACGGCCGTCACGAGCCCCTGGTGCTCACGCCCGAGGTGATCGCCGGCTTCCGCAAACGCGCCGACTCGGGGGACGCGCCGGACTTCCTGACGGAGATCTGGCCGCTGGTGGCGAAGGAGGTCGAGACGGTCCACTACGCCACGCTGCTGGACGGCTCACGCGCCTTCACCGAGCGCTACCTCGCCGTCCCCCATGGCGACCCCCAGGAGGCGCGGCTGCTCGACGAGTTCGGGGTCCCGGCCGCCGAACGCTGGTCGTGGGAGCGGATCTCCCGTCCGTACGCGGACCGGACGTTCGACGGGCCCGGCTCCTGGCGGGACTGGCTCCTGCCGTATCTGCGCGAGGACGCCGCGCAAGCCGCCCTGGGCAATGTGCACGGCCCGCTCAAGGCCGCCCTCGACGTGCTGCGCGACCTGCGCAACGAGATCCGGCTGATCGTCGACCACGCCGGAGTGACCGGCGTGTCCCGCCGGGACCACCTGGACCGCTGGTACACCCCGCTCAACGCGTTCCTCTCCATCGGCCCGCCCCGGCGCCGCATCGAGGAACTGGTCGCGCTGATGGCGGCCGGGGTGGTGGAGGCGCTCGGGCCGCGGCTGGAGGTGCGGTGCGCCGACGGGGCGTGGGTGGCGCACTCGCCCGAGGTGCCGGGGTCGGCGGTGCGTGCGACGACCCTGGTCGAGGCACGGCTCCCGGAACCCGACCTGCGCCGCACCGCCGACGAGTTGCTCACCCGGCTTCTGACGAGCGGGCAGTGCCGGCCGCACACGGTCGACGGGTACGAGACGGGCGGGCTGGACGTGACCCAGCGGCCGTATCGCCTGATGGACCGGCAAGGAGTGCCGCACGGGAGGCGGTTCGCGATCGGCGTGCCCACGGAGGGCGTGCACTGGGTGACGGCGGCCGGGGCACGGCCCGGGGTGGACTCGGTGACGCTGTCGGACACGGACGCGGTGGCTCGGGCGGTGCTGCGGGTGGCGGCGGAGGCGGGAGCCGAGCCGGTGCCGGAACCGGGCGCGGAGCAGGGGGCGGAACGCGATGGAGGCCTGACGGCGGCCGACCGAAGCGGACGTCGTTCTTCGGTTTGTACGTGAACATTCCGTACCGAACAGACGAGCCCCCTGTGAACCCCTTGTCACACCCCCGGCGTACTCTGTGATGCTCACGGGGGATGACGGGGAGTCGCGGTGCTGGAGAGTGTGGGGTCACTGACGGGCAGTCCATGGATCTACGCCATGGTGGCAGCGTCGGTCCTGCTCGACGTGTTCGTTCCGGTGCTGCCGAGCGGAGTGCTGGTCATCATGGCGGCGACGGCCGCGGCCGCGGGCTCCGGTGCGGCGACCGGCCATGTCCCGGCCGACGTCCCCGACATCCTGCTCCTCACCCTCTGCGCCACCACCGCGTCCGTGCTGGGTGACCTGGTTGCGTACCGCCTGGCCTGGAGCGGCGGCGCCCGCCTGGACCGCGCGCTGGCCCGCTCGCCCCGCCTCAGCACCGCGCAGGAACGTCTCGGCACGGCACTGGCCCGAGGCGGCGGCGCCCTGGTCGTCCTGGCCCGCTTCGCCCCCGCCGGCCGCTCGGTGGTCTCCCTCACCGCGGGCGCCGCCCACCGCCGCTTCCGGGACTTCGTCCCCTGGTCGGCCCTGGCGGGTCTGTCCTGGGCCATGTACAGCGTCGCCCTCGGCTACCTGGGCGGCCACTGGCTGGGCGCGACCTGGCTGGCCACGGGTGTCTCCCTGCTCGCACTGTTCGGGGCAGGGGCGGCGGCCACGTATCTCATGCGGCGAGCCTGAGAGTTCGGCGTCGGCGTTCACCGGTCGACGCGCACCTTTTGCGGGGCTCTGGATGCCGAGCCACTACCGGACGTGCACGATGGGACACGTACCGGGGCAAAGTCGTACGAAGTGTGCGTACCGCCGCTCAAGACGTCCGCCCTCCGCCGCATAGGAAGGGACCACATGGCGACCACACCACAGCAACGGGCCCAGGCGCGGACCGCGCTGACCGGGCTGCTGCTCGGGGCCGCGGGCGCGGTGGCACTCGTCTCCTGCGGCGGCGGGGGCGACGCGAGCGACGGCACCGCCTCTCTTCGGCCGACCCCCACGGGCCCCTACACCGCGTCGTTCTCCGGCACACCGGCGTCCGCTCTGGCCTCACTGAAGGGCTCCGCCCAGGCGCGGGCCTCGGCCGCGGCCTCCTCCGCCTCCGCGCGCGCCTCCGAGTTCGAGGCGTCGGTGTCGGCGGAGGTCGCGCGCGCCAACGCGGCCGCGCAGCGGGAGCTGAAGGACGTCGAGGGGCGGGGCAACGCCATGGCGGACGTGTCCCTGACCGGAAAGCCGCGGGCCGACACGGGAGACCTCCTCGCGGTCGCCGTGAACATCGCCAACCGCACGGACGAGACCGCGTCCTACGCGGTGCAGGTCGAGTTCCGCGACTCCGACGGCAAGCTCGTGGAGACCCGGTACGTCGGCGCGGAGGACCTGGCGCCGGGCGCCCGGGAGCAGCCTCTCGCCATCAGCCGCACTCCCGCCGGGCAGCAGCTGACGGCCGAGATCACGAAGGCCCAGCGCCACTGACGCCCGAGCCACCGCCCGGACGGCGCCGGGTCTCGTCCCCGGCCCGGCCGGGAAAGCCCCGCTTTCGCCGCCGGGCCCAGCCGGGAACGCCCGGCGCTCACCTGACCCGCCGGGAACGGGCTCACTCCCGCCTCCGGCGCGGCCGACTCTCCCCGCCTGGCCCCAGCAGGCAAAGCCTGCCCCCCGCCCGACCCACGGCTCCCCGGGACCCTCAACGCGGATCGCGACCCGGCCCGGCGGACCCCCGCCGCGAACCCGACGCGCACCGCCACCGGCCCGCTGGACGCCCGCCCTCGGGCTCTCGGCTCGGAGCGCTACCCGGCCCGGCGGGTCGGCTGTCCTCGGACCTCCAGGTCGGTCAGCAGATCGGCCGTGGCCTCGGCGATCGCGTCGACGGCACGGTCGAAGGCCTGGCGATTGTGGGCGGCGGGCGCCCGAAAGCCGGACACCTTCCGCACGTACTGCAACGCGGCGGCCCGGATGTCCTCCTCGGTCGCCTCCTCGGGCAGCACGGGGGGACGAAGCGTTTTGATGCTGCGGCACATGCCCCCAGTCTCACCCCGCGCACGCCCGTATGTCTCGCAGTCCGCACGTCCCACAGCCAGTCGCAAGCGGCGCCACCGGCGCGCCCGCCCGCCTGCCATGATCGCCTACGAGGCGGCCACCGGCCCCGGAGCCGACCGACGAGAGGAGCCACTCCATGGCGCACGACAAGCTGACCGTCGCCGTACTCGGCCCCGGCGGCGTGGGCGGACTGCTCGCCGCCCTGCTCGCCCGCGCCGGCCACCGCGTGATCTGCCTGGCCGGCGACACCACGGCCGAGACCCTGCGCAGCACCGGCATCCACGTCCGCAGCTCCCGCTACGGCGACTTCACCGTCCCCGTGGCGGCCGACACGGAACTGCGCGAACCGGTCGACGCCTGCCTGATCACCGTCAAGGCGACCGCCCTCGACGCCGCACTCCCCCGCATCCCCGCCCCCGCCCTCGGCGACGCGCTGCTCGTCCCGTTCCTCAACGGCGTCGAACACCCGGCCCGTCTGCGCTCCCGCTACCGGCCCGACCAGGTCGCCCCGGCCGTCATCCGCGTCGAGTCCACCCGCGTCGCGCCCGGCGAGATAGCACACACCAGCCCCTTCACCGAGATCGACCTCACCGGCGACCCCGTCCCCCGGCACCGTCTCGACATCCTGGCCGCCGCACTCACCGGCGCCGACCTCACCACCCGCGTCCTGGACGACGAGGCGGCCGCCCTCTGGGCGAAGATGGCCTTCCTCGCCCCCTTCGCCCTGCTCACCACCCGCTACGGCCTCCCCCTCGGCGACATCCGCGCCCACCACCGCGACGAACTCACCGCCCTGGTCGCCGAGACAGCCGCCGTCAGCGGCGCCTGCGGCGGCCCGGCCAACCCGGCCGAGGCGCTGGCCCGCTTCGACGCCTTCCCCCCGGGCACCAAGTCCTCCATGCAACGCGACGCCGAGGCAGGCCGCCTCCTGGAACTGGACGCCATCGGCGCCGCCCTCCTGCGCGCAGCCGAACAACACGACGTACCGGCACCCGTGGCGACAAGGCTGGTCCAGGAACTACGAGCCGCCGGCCACTGACGCCGCCCACCACCCCGGCCCTCTCCCCGTGCGCGCCTGCGACCGGCGGCGCTCAGCAGACCTGCCCGGGCCCGGCGGCCGTCGCCCTCAGCAGGTCGCGCACCAGGTCGAAGTCGATCAGCTCGGGCTTGCGGAAGCGCAGGCAGCCCTTGCCCATGTCGTGCCCGGCCAGCCGTTCCTCGAAGGCCTCGCGGACGTCGCCGCGCATCAGGTAGAGGGAGACGTACTGCTTCTGGCTGGCGAAGGCGATCTCGGCCGTGCCGTCCCGCTCGTAGGCGGGCATCCCGTACGCCATCACCTCACGGAACCCCGCCAACTCCCCCCGGCACAGCGCCCGCAGCCGGCTCAGCGCCTCCCGGCGCTCCTCCGGCACCTCGGCGAGATACGTGTCGACGTCTTCGGCCTTGCTCTGCACCATGGCCCCGAGCCTACCGAGGGCCGGCCGCCTCCACATGGGCGCGGAAGGTGCGCGGTGGCCGGCCGGTGAGCCGCAGGACGGTGCCGGTCGTGCGGTCCTCCGCCCCTTCGGCGATCGCCCGGTCCATGCCGGCGAGCATGGCGGCGAACTCGTACGGGACGGCGGCCGCCAGACGGTCGCGCATCTCCCCGTAGGTCAGCGGGTGATGGACGACCGTACGCCCGGTCACCTCGGTGAGGACCGCGGCGACATCGGCGTAGCTGAGCGTCTCCGGGCCGGTGAGCACGAGGTCGGAGTCGGGCGCCTCGGCAGCGGTCAGCGCGTGCACGGCGACGGCCGCGATGTCGTCGGCGTCGACGAACGTCACCCGCCCCTCACCCGCCGCGGTCTTGATCACGCCCTCCTCGCGGATCGTCCGGGCGTGCAGATGGTCGCCGGTGAAGTTCTGCATGAACCAGGACGGCCGCAGCACCACCCACTCCCCGAACAGCGACGGCAGCGCCTCGTGCACCTGACCCACGGCCGGTCCCCCATCCCCTCGGCCCCGACACCCCGCCCCGGGAGCGCGTCCCCGCCCTACTCGACGCCCTGCTCTGCTTCAAGCTCGACCCCCGCCACCTCTCCCTCGCCCTGGAGGAGGCGGGCGTCGGCAACAGCCCGTACCGCGACCCGCACCACGACTGGTGGCACGCCACCCTCCGCGACACCCTGGACCGGCTCCCCGGTCTCCCCGGCACCGACTTCACCGCCCACGCCCTGCTGGCCGCGGTCCGCGCGGACCTCGTCGACCATTCGCCGGGCCCGATGAACCTCTCCCGAGATCACCTGCGAACGGAGCTGGCCGCCTTCACGGCCAGGATCCTGAGCGCGGCACCCCCGCCCGCACCCAGCCACCCGTGACCCCTCACTGACCCCAAACTCGCGGGTCAGAGCCCCGCAGCCCTCGCAGGTACACCCGTTCGCGTGAACCGCCCCAACTCACTCGCCACTCAAATTCGAACAGGCGTACCATTGCGGCCGTGGCGACGACCTACGACTTCCCTAGCGACCTCCGCGCCGGCCAGGAGGAGCTGCATCAGGTCCGGGCCGAGCTGTCGGCCCTGCTGAAGCGGCTCCCCTGGTCGGTCGAGCCCCTGGACGGCTTCAGCGACGCCGGCGGCTGGCGCAAGATCGAACGTCCCGCGTCCCCCGGCTGGACGGACGACGAGCAGGCCGAGGTCGAAAAACTCCGCCGCCGGGAACGCGAACTCGCGATCTTCGTCACCACCCACCGCTACTGGTCGGAAGTGACGGGTCCGGACCGCGTGGCCGCCCGAGCCAAGCTCAAGCACCCACAGGAACCGCCCCCGAGCTGACCTCACCCACCCCCCGGCCGTCAGCCACTCCCCCGAAGCCGACCCGAGCGGGATGAGCGTCGACTCCAGGTCCCATGGCAGGTGGCAGGATGCCCTGTCATGGCCGCACCGATCAGTGAGTCGTGGACGCGAATCGAGAACTGGCTGGTCGAGCATGCGCCGGCGACTTACGCCGCGCTGGCGCCGCCCGCGGATCCGGCGAGCATCGCCGCGACCGAACGCGTCATCGGCCGGCCGCTCCTGAAGCCCTTGGTGGTGTCGCTGCTGCGGCACGACGGTTTCCTCGACCAGCGGTTCTCGCTGCTGCCAGGGTTCTACACACCGATGAGCGCACGTGAGATAGCGAATGAGTGGCGGCGTTTCACCGGCTTCCATGACAAGCACACGGCAGACGAGGGAGGAGAGGAGGTGGACTACGACTTCATGAAGATCGGGGTCAGTCACGTCCTGTACGGACACCCGCAGTTGATCCCCATCGCGCGGGACGTCACCGGGGGCTGCCTGGTGATGGACCACCGACCCGAGATCGACCGGGGGCGCGTCCACAGAGCCGAGCCCGTGGAAGGCATCATGCGGGGATCGCATGAGATGTGGACGTCCCTGCCGGTGCTCATGGAAGCGATCACCACCTCTCTTGAGGTCGGCAAGCCCCTCGACGACTACACGCCGGCAGTGGACGAGGAGCAGAGGTTGTACTGGGACTTCAGACCGGCTGGGCAGTGACCGGACCTTGCATCGGCCATGAGGCAGCAGCGGACAGCGAGGTCGGTGGAGTCTCACTGGACGTGGCAACTGCACAGCGATCGCTGGAGTGGCTGGCCGAACGGGGAGTCACGACCGTCTTCAAGGTCGACGGTGACCGCATGGTTGAGCGCAGGAAGGCATGGAGGGTCACCGTCAGTGGTGGGCCGCTTGGCGAGGACTCGTTCTCTCGTGCGGACCTGGTCACGGCCGACGCGTGCCTGGACTCGTTGCTCGCTCACCTGGAGAGCACGGGCCTGTCGCCTTTCGCGTGATCAGCACACCGCTGGCGGCCGCACAACGACGGCATCATGGTCGTCACGGACGCTGGGGGTCTGAACCTTTCCGGCCTCGCTCGTCGACGTGCTGGCGCGCCATCTGCCGCCGACGCGCGAGGTTGTGCGCCGCATGGGCCTCTCGTCCGTGCAGGCGGCTCATCTGGCACATGAGTGCACGGCGGCCATGAACAGCCGGGAAAGACCAAGGCCCAGGTCTCCGGGTGTCTACCCGCTGACCTGGGCCTTCGATGTGTACTGCGACGGTGGGCGCGGACGGTTTCGAACCGCCGACACCCGCCTTGTGAGTTCGTTCCGAGCCCACTCCGGCTGCTGCCGTCGACTCGCGCGACGGCCGGACAGAGACGCTGGTGCACGCCCCCTCACAGTCAGCCGTGGATGTCGGGAGCCTTCTGATCCGTGACAGATACACGCGCATGGTCGCGGGGCACCGCCAGTGGCCGGGAAGTGCCGCCGGGCCCGACAGGTCCGCTGTACCGGGCGGCACTCCGGCCCGGGCCTGTGGTTGTCACGTCAAGCAACCCTCACATGGTGCTGGTGACACCGCCGTCGACGGAGAGGGAGGTTCCAGTGACATAGGAGGACAGGTCGCTCGCCAGGTAGACAGCCGCGTCGGCGATCTCGCTGGGCTCAGCGATCCGGCCGATCGGGATGTTGGGTGCGGGCTGCTGGGGGGCGCCTGAGAGAGCCGCTGCGTTGGAGCGCAGCATCTCGGTGTTGACGGAACCGGGGTGGATGGCATTGACCCGGATGCCCTGGGCTCCGTACTTCGCGGCCAGGGAGTAGCTCAGCAGGCGGACCGCTCCCTTGCTCGCGCTGTAAAGGGGGGTGAGTGCGCTGCCGCGCAGGCCGCCGGCCGAGGAGATGTTGATCAGCGAGCCAGGTTCGCCGCGGCGCAGCCAGGCTCGGATGGCTTCCTGCGCCCCGATCCACGTGCCCTTGACGTTGATGGCCATCATCCGGTCGAAGGCCTCGTCCTCGGAGGCGAGCGGGTCCTCCTCCAGCTGGAAGACGCCCGCGTTGTTGACGTAGACGTCGAAGCCGCCGAGTTTCTCGGCCTCGACGATGGCGGCGCGCACGTCGTCTCGGCGGGTGATGTCCGTTTTGACGAAGACGGCTTCGGCTCCGCGCTGACGTACGAGATCCACGGTGGTGGCGCCGCCCTCGCGCGGGGTGTCGCGCACGTCGGCGACGACGACGCCGCGGGCGCCCTGCTCGGCGAACCGGAGGGCCATCGCGCGGCCGGTGCCGCTCGCCGCTCCGGTGATGACCGCGACCTTGTTGTGCAGGAGATCGTTCATCGGTGTTGTGCTCTTTCCATGACGACGGGGTACTGGTGTGCGTACCCCTGGCGGGCAGTGACGCGGTTCCTTCGCGAGGTCGGCACGTCGTGGTGGGGCCGTCCCTCGTTGCGATCAGACTTCGGCGAGGGCGCGGCCGGTGTCCCGGGCGGTGGCCAGGGCCTGGGAGTGCTGCTGTTCTGCCAGGTCCTTGAGGCCCTCCATGCCGGGGGTGTGGGCGGCAAGCGTGAGCTCGCGCTTGATGAGGGTCACATCGGCCTTCCAGATGTCACCGACGATGCGCTGCAGGTACGCGGTGGAGTGGTCCCAGCCCTCACGCGGGGCCCCGGGCCCGTAGCCACCGCCGAGCGTGGTGATCAGCGCCGTGGGGGTGGCCTTCAACAGAGGAGTGGTGGGCCCGGAGCCCGCAATCACGAGGTCAACCCATGTTTTGAAGTGCTGGGAGACCCCGTAGTTGTAGAAGGGCACGGCCAGGATGACGGCATCGGCGTTCTCCAGTTCTCCGGCCAGGGTGGTGGCGAGGGCGAGCGCGTCACGCTGGGCAGCGGTGCGCTCTGGCTCGGGAGTCATTCCGGCGGTGGTGGCCAGCGCCCAGGCGTTGGCGGGCAGGGGGTCGGTGCCCAGATGGCGTCGGTGCACGGTGCCCTGAGGGTGAACGGTCGCCCACTCGGTCTGAGTGCGGTCGGCGATCTCCGCGCTGGCCGAGGTGGCCGGGAAGATGCTGGCGTCCAGTCGGAACAGGTTCATAGGTCTCACTTCTTCTGAGATCGAGCCGCGCGTGCGCAGCGAGAAGGTGCCTCACGCCGCAGTTACGCGCCGGCTCCTTGGCGCATGCTCAGTCGCTTGCAAATCGCAAGTCGTTCCGGAAGGGACCGTAGACGGCTCCGCGTGACTCCGGTAGAGGATCACGAGTTATGCGCGTATAACGGGTTCCTATACCCCCGCTCGACGCCATGAGGAGTGCGGCGCGGAGCGGGTGACGATGGATGGGCTCGCCGAACGTGCAGGTCTGGGGAAGGGGACTGTCTACCAGGCCTTCGGCACCCGGGCGGGCAGCATGCTTGCCGGGTGCAGCACCGAGGCGCCGGCGAAGAACTCACCGGCCGCATCCAAGACGGCGGCGTCTGAGGGCAAGTCCGATGCGTTCTGCGACTCGCGTATCGCCAAAGGCGACCTTCAGGGGCCTCAACGAAGAGCTGTGAGGTACCGAGGCAGGCCAGAGGCGCCCTTGCGAACGTCTACGCCCACGTCGGGCAGGACACCCAACGCGAGGCCGTCAGCCACATGGACCGGCTGCTCACGAGGCGCCTACAGCGCGAGAGGTTCGCCCCTGATGTCAAGTCCCGATGCCAAAGACCCCCAGCCATGATCGGCTGGGGGTCTTTGGCCTGGTGGGCGCGGACGGTTTCGAACCGCCGACATCCGCCTTGTAAGGGCGGCGCTCTACCGCTGAGCTACGCGCCCAGGACGAGTCGACAGCCTACATTGCCAGGGGCAGTGCCCTGCAAACCCGTGTCGACGGGCGGGGGAAGGTCGGGGGATAACCCCACCCTGGATTCGGGAGTGGACCGGATCCCCTGGTGAGGGCCGGGTCCGTACGGTCGAGTGGTCGCCTTCCCCGCCGTTCAGGCCCCTACCGGGAGGCGTTCCGCAGACCGCCTCAGGGGGAGATCCGTCATGGCCCGTACCGTTTCCGCTTCCGTGTCCGCCCGCACCGCCGCCCTCGCCGGCGCCGTCGTGGTCGTCGTCGCGGGTGTCACCGGCTGCGGTGCCGCCGCCGGGGACGACCCGGAGCCCGAGCGGCGGTCCTTCCCGCTGCAGGGCTCCACCCTCACCGTCGACTCCGACGACTCCGCCCTGGAACTCGTCACCACGGACGCGGCCCCCGAGGGCCGTGTCCAGGTCACGCGCTGGTTCGAGGGGACGGTCGTCATGGGCAAGGATCCCGAGGTGACCTGGGCCATGGACGGTGACCGGCTGGTCCTGCGGATGAAGTGCTCCGGCTTCGTCGCCGACTGCTCGGCCAAGCACCGCATCGAGGTGCCGCGCGGCGTCGCCGTCGAGGTCAAGGACGGCGACGGCAGCGTGCGCGCCAGCGGCTTCGAGGAGGCGCTGAACATCCGTACCGGCGACGGCTCCGTCCGCGTCCAGGACGTCACCGGCGCCGTGCGGGTGCACAGCGGTGACGGCTCCGTCCGCGTCGAGGACGCCACCGGCGCCGTGAAGGTGTCCACCGACGACGGCTCGGTGCGCGTCGACTCCGCCAGCGGACCGCTGGACCTGCGCACCCAGGACGGTTCCATCCGCGCCGACGTCACCTCCCGCCAGGTCCGCACCCACACCTCCGACGGCTCCACCCACCTCGAACTGGGCGCCGTACCCGACCTGGTGGACTCCAGCAGCGGCGACGGATCCGTCACCGTCTCGGTGCCCCGGGCGACCTACCGCGTGAGCACCGAGACCGGCGACGGCGGTGTCGAGGTCTCCGTGCCCCGCGACGACGCCAGCCGCCACCTCGTGTCCGCCCGCACCAGCGACGGCAAAGTCACAGTACGGACAGCGAACTGACCGCCCCGTGTGTTCGTCCTTAACCGGTGGGAGAATGACACCACCGGGCAGGGCGGATGACAGCACGGGAGAGGGATGTGACGGCGACACCACCTCAGCCGGACTCGCCGTCGAGAGCGCCTGTGCGCCACCGTGCCACAGCGGCTGTCCGTGACGCCCTCACCCTGCTGAGCCTGCCGTTGGTCGCCGCCCTCGTACTGCCCGCCGCCTTCGCCGGCGGCGGCACCAGGCGCTGGTTCGGCGGACGGGCCGAGAACCAGCGTGCCGAGGCGCAGGCCGCGAAGGACGCCGCCGCGGCCGCGTTCTACGAACTCGACACCGCCCAGCGCGATCTGCGCATCTCCATCGAGACGATCGCGGCCGTCGACGACTCCCCCGCCGCCCGCCGCGCCGCCGCCGACTTCGAGGCGCTCGGTCACCGCATCGACGAGGCCAGCCACCGCTACATCGACGCCGTCGACGCCCACGACCTCGACCGCGACGACCTGGAGGCCTCGGCCGCCGCCCGCGCCCGCACCCAGCTCACCGAGGCCAAGGACGAGCTCGGCCGGGTCAAGCAGGACCTGGACCGCTTCGCCGACGGCCTCGGTCCCCTGCTCGGCAAGGCCGAGACGCAGCTCGCCCGCCTGGCCCCCGCCGTCGAACGCGCCCGCCAGTCCCTGCTGGCCGCGTCGAACGCCCTCGACACCGTACGAGGATCAGGGCTGAAGGCGGACGACCTCGCCGCCCGTCTCGCCGCCCTCGCCCCCGAGCTGACCAAGCTCAACCAGGGCGCCGGCCAGCACGGCGTCCCCCAGACCCTGGAACGGGCCGAGCGGGTCGCCCGGGAGGCCGAGGCCATCCGCGCGGAGGCCGAGCGGCTTCCCGAGCGGGCCGCCGAGATCGACCGCCGCCTGGTCTCCCTGCGCACCCGCGCCGAGGCCCTGACCACCCGCGCCGGACAGGTCGAACCCGTGCTCAGCGAGCTGCGGCGACGGTTCACGGCAGCCTGCTGGCAGGACCTGCAGCCCGTCCCCGCGCAGGCCGCGGAGAACGTCCGCCAGGCCGAGCAGAAGCTCACCGAGGCCCAGACGGCGCGCCAGGCCCAGCGCTGGCCCGACGCGACCGCCCTGCTGTCCACGGCCCGGGCCCTGCTGAACACCACCGACGAGGCCGTCTCGGCCGCCGGTGACCGCCTCACCCGGCTGAACGCCGTCCAGAAGGACCCCCGGAAGGAGATCGAACGGACCCGCTTCGCCATCCGGGACGCCCAGCGGCTCGCCATGGCCGGGCGCAACACCCCCGATCCCCGTCACGCCCGTCCCCTGGACGACGCCGTGGGGCGGCTGGAGCGCGCGATCGGCACCCTGGAGGGCCGCCACCCGGACTACTGGCACTTCCTGACCGAGACGGAAGCGGTCCGGCAGGCCGTGGCCGGCGTCGTCTCGCAGATCCGGGACGAGCGCGGGGGCACGGTCCACTGACCTGCCCGCCGAGCGGCCGCTGAGCTGGGCCTGAGCACTGATGTCGCCTCCCTGTGTTGCCCACCCTGCCCTGGCGGGCAGATATTGAAGGGAAAGGGACGCACGGCCTCCGCTATCGCCCCGAGGGAGGCGACATGGCCACACACGCAACGCACGGAGAAGCACGGCAGCGGATCCAGTTCGACAAGCACCTCCCCGTCGACCACCGCCTGAACCAGGTCTACCGCTTCGGCGCCGGACTGATGGGTCTGGTCCTGGTCGCGTTCGGCATCCTCGGCCTGATCGACAAGATCGGCTTCTTCGACACCCGCGGTGACCAGGTCGTGGGCCTCAACACGAACGGCACACTGAGCGTCCTGTCGATCTGCGTCGGGCTCCTGCTCTTCGTGGGCATGGTGATCGGCGGCAACTTCGCCTCCACGCTCAACATGGTGGTCGGCATCGCGTTCATCCTCAGCGGATTCCTGAATCTGGGGCTCCTGGACACGGACTACAACTTCCTGGCCTTCCGGATCCAGAACGTTCTGTTCAGCTTCGTATTCGGTGTGGTCCTGATGTTCTTCGGGATGTACGGGAGGGTCGGCTCGGCCCTGCCCCACGACAATCCGTACTGGCGGGCCCGCCACCCCGACATGGTCGAGCAGGAACCCCGGGAGCAGAGTCGTGGTGCCGCCACGGCGCGCGACCGTTCCCTGCCTCCGCCGGGGAATGCCCGTTAACCTGTGGGCATGCCTCGCTACGAATACCGCTGCCGGACCTGCGGCGACACCTTTGAACTGAGTCGCCCCATGGCCGAGTCCTCCGCCCCCGCCACCTGCCCCACTGGCCACGACGACACGGTGAAGCTCCTGTCGACCGTCGCGGTGGGGGGCTCGGCCTCGGCCTCGGCCCCCGCACCGCAGGCGGGCGGTGGCGGTGGGGGCGGGTGCTGCGGCGGGGGTTGCTGCGGCTGACGCCGTAGGCGGCGGGCGCCTGGTCTTCCTCAGGCTCTCTTCAGCTTCGGTTTTCTAGCGTGGCCGGCATGACAGCCATCGCAGCGCAGCCGGCACCACAGTGGATCAACGACCTCATGGCCACCCTCGGCGCCCCGGGCGCCGGGCTCGCGGTCGCCCTGGAGAACCTGTTCCCGCCGCTGCCCAGCGAGGTGATCCTGCCCCTGGCCGGGTTCGCCTCCAGCACAGGACAGATGAACCTGTACGCCGCGCTGATCTGGACGACGGCCGGCTCGGTGATCGGCGCGCTCGCGCTGTACGGCGTGGGCGCGCTGCTCGGCCGGGACCGCACCCTGGCGATAGCGGCGCGGCTGCCGCTGGTGAAGGTCTCGGATGTGGAGAGGACCGAGGCCTGGTTCGCGCGGCACGGCACGAAGGCCGTGTTCTTCGGACGGATGATCCCCGTCTTCCGCAGCCTGATCTCCGTGCCCGCGGGGGTCGAGCGCATGCGCCTGCCGGTGTTCCTCGGCCTCACGGCACTGGGCAGCGCGATCTGGAACACGGTGTTCGTCCTGGCCGGCTACACCCTGGGCGAGAAGTGGACCGAGGTGACGGCCGTGGTGTCCACGTACTCGAAGGTCGTCCTCGGCGCGTCCGCGGCGGCACTCGTGGCCTTCATCGGCCTACGACTGCTGCGCCCGGGCGGCGGCGCGAGGAGGCGGGGAGGGCGTGATGACGGGGCGGGGCCGGCTTCGGGGGAGAGCGCGGGCGCGCATGCCGATGCGGGCGCTGACCGAGGTTCCGGCGGAACAGCTGGTGCGGGCACAAGCGAGGGGCCGGCGCGAGCCCCGTTACGGTCAGGTCGCTAGGCGCACGCAGGACCGGGGGCGGCGCGGAGCGGAACCCCGAGCCGAGCCGGCAGCGCTCCGCCCCCGCGGGACCGACCGTAGGACGGCCACGAACGCAGCTCCGACCATGCCGGCGCGGAGCGGAATCCCCAGCCGAGCCGGCAGCACCCGCCGGCCGGCAGCGTCCCGCCCAACAGGCACCGCCCCAACAGGCACCGTCCGGCCGGCAGCACCCCGCCCCCAACAGGCACCGTCCGGCGGCACCGTCCGGCCGGCGGCACCCCGCCCCCAACAGGCACCGTCCGGCCGGCAGCACCCCGCCTCTGACAGGCACCCGCCGGCCGGCAGCACCCGACCCCGACAGCGCCCGCGAGCCAGCAGCACCGCCAGTCGGCAGCGCCCCGCCGCTACCCCCGCTCCCCCGCCGCTCGCAAGAACTCGCGCAGGATGCGTTCGCCTGCCAGTACCCCGCGCTCGGGGAGGGAGGTGATGTCGGGGGCGGTCCAGCCGCTGTCGGCCAGTTCGCCGTGGTTCGGGCGCCAGCCCTTGTCCGCGACGAGCAGGAGGTCGGCGTCGAGGAGGGAGTCGCCGGCGGCGACGGTGAGGTCGGCGCCGGTGCGCCGGACGACCTCGCGCACGGCGGCGCTCTTGGTGAGCGGCTTCGGCACGGCGTAGATCTTGCGGCCCTGGAGGGAGACCGTCCAGCCGCGGTTCTCCGCCCACACCGCCAGTTCCTTCACCCAGTCCTCGGGCAGCAGTTCGCGCTCGACGACGAGGTAGGCGAAGAGGTCGTCGGCGACCCGGTGCTTGCGCACCCAGACCGGATCGGCGGCGGTCAGCAGATGGTCCTGCACCTCGTCCAGCGAGGCGCACTCGTCGGCCAGCCGTGCCAGGACGCTCGCGTGCCATGCGGGGTCGGAGACACCGTCCACCAGCAGATGCCCGCCGTTGGCGCAGATCGCGTACTTCGGTGTGGGGCCCGGGAGGTTGATGCGCAGGTACTGCTTACGGGTGCGGGTCGTGGTCGGCACGAAGACCGCGGCGTCGGCGAGGTCGGTGAGCAGCCCGGCCGCCGTCTCGGTCATGTACGACAGCGGCTTGCTCTCGTGCACCTCGACGCACAGCAGCCGGGGCGCCCGCGCGTCCGGCATGGTCAGCGCCAACGCGGCTGCGGAGTAGATGAGCGTACGGTCCAGGTCACTCGCCACCAGCACCGGCATCAGAGAGCTACCGCCTTTCCGTCGGCGCCCGTCGCGCCACGTGTGAACTTGGGATGGATCAACCCCACGCAGGTGTAGGGGAGTTCGGCGACCTCCTCGACCGGCACGCCCCGCTGCTCGGCCAGCAGGCGGACATGGTCGAGGTCGGGGCCCGCCCCGGCCCGGGCCAGGATCTTCCAGGGCACGCGGCGCAGCAGCACGCGGGTCGTCTCGCCGACGCCGGGCTTGACGAGGTTCACGTCGTGGATGCCGTGCTCCTCGCTGATGCGCTCCACGGCCGCCCAGCCCTCCCAGGTCGGGGTGCGGTCGGCGGACAGCAGCTCCTTGCTGGTGGCGTCCACCGCCTCCATGACCTCGTCGAAGCGGGCGGAGATGGCGTCGAGGAAGAGGGCGGAGACGTCGGCGACGGCGAGTTCGCGGTAGAACTTCGCGCCGTGGTAGTCGTGCGGGCCGACCAGGTCGGCGCGCAGGACGGTGCGGGATATCAGGCCGGACACCGTGGAGTTGAGGCAGGCGGACGGGATGAGGAAGTCCTCGCGGGTGCCGTAGGTGCGGACGCATGAGCCGGGGTCGGCGAGCACGGCGATCTCGGGGTCGAAGCCGGTGACGCCTTCCGCTTCCTCGAATTCGCGCAGTGCGGCGGCGAGTTCGCGGGTGATGGCGCCCTTGCCGGTCCAGCCGTCGACGAAGACGACGTCGCGGGGGTCGTGCCGGTCGGCCAGCCAGCGCAGCGCGTTGGCGTCGATGCCCCGGCCGCGGACGATCGACACGGCGTAGTGGGCCAGGTCGAGGCCGTGCCGGTGCTGGGCCCAGCGGCGCATCAGGACACCGACGGGGGTGCCGGCGCGGGCGAGCGAGACGAGGACGGGGCGGGGGGAGCGTTCCGCGAGAACGGTTTCGGTCACGACGCCGACGGCGTGGGCGATGCGTGCGGCGGAGGTCTCCAGGGCCGAGTGGAAGAGGGCCTGGTACTGCTCGCTGGGCTGGTACTCGACCGGCAGTGACTCGGCGTAGTGCGCGCCGCCGCTCTGGATCGCCTCCTCGCGCTCCTCGGTAGGCGCCTCCAGGGTGACGTCCGACAGGTCCTGGAGCAGCCAGCCGACGTCTTCGGCCGCGTAGCTGGAGAAGGCGGGGCCGCGAAGGGGCTCGGGCAGCATGGCGGGCCTTTCGGGGGCGGGCGGGGTCCCGGGGACGTAGGACGGGACGACCGCGAGCAGGACGTGCGGGGTGTGGCGCGCGAGCCGGCCGAGCAGGCCGTCGGGGGCGTGCAGGGCGGGGGTGTCGCCGGTCGAGTCGACGACGGCGATCACGGCGTCGAAGGCGGCGCCGGCGACGTTGTAGGCGTAGCGCTCGCCGGGGCCGTCGGCGGGGTGGTCGTGGGCCGGGAACACGAGGCGGGTGCGGATGGCGTAGCCCGGGTCGTCGACCGCGAGGACGGGAGAGCGGGTGGTCGTGGAGAAGCGGATGTCCGCGGGAGGGACGAGGTGCTCCAGTTCGCGGGCGAGGCGCAGCGGGGCGTACATGAGCTCCTCGAAGCCGAGGACCAGTACCCGCCGGGCGCCGGGCGGGAGGGCCTCGGCGAGGCGGGCGCCCATGGCGGGCAGGGCGTTCTCCAGGCGGGTGCGATGGGCGGCGGTGAAACCGTGCCGGCCGCCGTCCGGCACCCCGGCCGGCCAGCGCAGATCGACCCGCTCGACCCGCCCGGCACCGGCGTCGGCACCGGCCACCACTCCGGCCGAGGCTCCCGCGGTCCGCTCATGCTCCGCGACCAGGGCCTGCCCCTTCTCCAGCACGCCGTCCGGGAGCCGCACCGTCCCGCGGAAAGCCGTTATCAGGTCGATGCGGGTGCCGATCTCGGTGGCGAAGTCCGTCAGGCGGTTCTGGTCGGCGGTGGAGCGCATGTCGACCAGGGCGACCACGATGTAGCGCTCGCGGGGGTAGCGCTCGTGAAGGGCGCGGATGGTGTTGAGGACGGTGTTGCCGGTGGAGAACTCGTCGTCGACGAGGACCAGCGGGCCGTCCCCGGCGAGGAGGCGGGGGTCCTCGGGGAGGAGGAGGTGGGACGTGGCGTGGGAGTGGGACTCCTCGAAGCCGGCGGCCCGGGCGACGCCGGGTACGGGGCGGCGGGTGGAGTGGAGGTAGGGGGCGTCGCCGAGGCCGTCGGCGACGGCGTGACCGAGGCCGGTGGCCGTCTCGGCGAACCCGACGACGACCGCGCGACGCGCCCCGGCGGAGCCCAGCAGCTCACGCACCCTGCGTCCGAGGGCGAAGCCGGAGCCGTACACGACGGACGGGGACTGCGGGACGTGCTTGCCGAGCACGTTCGACACGAGGAGGTGGGCCCGCTTGGGGTTGCGCCGCAGGGCGAGCCCGAGCATGCCGGTGAGGGTGTCGTCGCCCACGAGCTCGACCCCGAGCCGCTCGGCGACCCAGCTCCCGGACCAGACGCCGTCGCCGTGGTCGCCACGGTTCACCCGGCCGACCTCGTCGGACCCGTCGCCCCGGTCGGCGGCACCCTCGTTCACTGCGTTGTCCATGCGTTCCCTGTGTTCGGCCATTGCTCAGTGGTTGTCGTCAGCGGTTGTCGTCGGCGGTTGTCGAAGGGCTTCAGAGATCTCGCCGGTCGTCACGCCCGGGGCCTGCGCAGGGCGCCTCACCCGGGGATCCCCGCGGCCAGCAGCTCCACGAAGCCGATGTCCTCATTGGCGACGCCGAAGACCTCCGCGCGCAAGAGGGTCCGCTCGGCCCAGGCGCGGTGCGGCTTCACCTCATTCATCTTGTTCGTGTACGCCGACCGCAGCACGCCGCCGCCCAGCAGTTCCGGCCGCAGGATGTCCTGGGCGTCGCTGAACTCCTCGTGACTGACGACGGACAGCGCGTGCACGGGCAAAACGTGCGAGGGGTGGATGCAGGTCTTGCCGAGCAGACCGTTGGCCTGATCCAGCGTAATCTCCCGCAGCAGCCCGTCCATGGAGTGCTCGATCAGGGCCTCGCGGAGCTCCTCGGCCTGGCCCTCCAGGAAGGGGCTGCGCCGCAGCTGAGGCTTGAACATACGTTCCTGCACCCGGAAGTACTCCCACACCGGCCCGGTCACGGTGAAGCCCGTGCCGTCGGCCCGCCCCAGCATGTTCACCACGTCGGCGATGACGGAGGCGACGATCTGGACGTCGTAGGCCGTCATGTCGGGGGCCCTGCGCAGGCCGTAGGAGGAACAGAAGTCGGTCACGCCGAGGCGGAGGGCGAGGACGCGCTCGCGATACTTGTCGACGGCCCGGAAGATGCCCTCCAGGGTCTCCACCCGGGACTCGCGGTAGAGCAGCTCGGGGGATTCCAGGACCGGCATGGCGAAGAGTCGCCGTCCGGCGGCGGCCTCGGCGATCGCGAGGGCCTCCAGGAAGGGCATGCCGCGTTCCTCGGTGAACTTCGGCAGTACGAATCCGGACAGCAGCCGGACGGCGGGGCCGATGCGGCGGACCAGGTCGGGGATCTGCCCGGGTGTGCGGACGCGGATGAACAGGAGGGGGAGGTCGGCGCCGGAGCCGCGCTCGGCCTGTTCGGCCCGTTCAGCCCGTTCGGCGAGCTCGGCGAACTGGCGTACGAGGTTCTCCTCGCCGGCCAGGACGTCCGCGTCGCCGATCGAGTCCTCCAGGCACAGCACCATCGAGACCACGCCGCGGCCGGTCTGCTTGACGATGTCCTCGGCGAGCCGCGGCCTGGTGGCAGGGCTGTACAGCGTGGCACCCAGGGCCGCGGCGAGCAGCCGGGCCGAGGAGTCGGCGGTGAATTCGCACGGCTCCCGGTGGAAGAGGCGGTGCCGCACCTCAGGGGCAATCTGCCCGAAATGACGCATATAGCTTCCCCGTGGTGCTCGATCGGCCTGTGTTCCGGCTGAAGGTGGCCGGTAATAGTACGTAGGAGTCCATGTCATGGGTTCCCGCCGAGCATGAATTTCAAGTAACGCAGGGACGGGCAACGCTCTCTCGGCGGCGCCACGGGGCGGCCCGGGGCCCGCTCGACCCCGCATTGTCGTGAGCAGGACCGAGAGGGCAGGATGACCGCATGACGCACGCGATGTTGAAGGGGTCCAACGTCCCGCTCGAAGTCACGACGGTACGCGCCGTGCTGCGCTGGACGCCTGGGCAGGGGGTCCCGGATGTCGATGCCTCGGCGCTGCTCCTCGGCCCCGACGGTCGTGTGCGCTCCGACGAGGACTTCGTCTTCTACAACCAGCCCCGGCACCCCGCCGGAAAGGTGTGGCGGCTCGGCAAGAAGCGCGTCGCCGAGGGCCTCACCGACACGATCCAGACAGACCTGACCGGTGTCGAGTCCGACGTCAGCCAGATTCTCCTGGTCGCGTCGGCGGATGGTGTGACGTTCGATCGCGTACGGTCACTGCGCATCCTGCTGTACGACGCGTCGGCGCCCGAGGGTGAGGCGCTGGCCTACTTCGACGTCAAGCCGGAGACCGGCGAGGAGACCGCGCTGATCTGCGGTGAGCTGTACCGGCGCGGGGACGGGTGGAAGTTCCGGGCGCTCGGTGAGGGGTATTCGAACGGGCTGAAGGGACTCGCGACCGACTTCGGGATCTCGGTGGACGAGTCCGAGGCGGCGGCGGAGGGGACGGCGGCCGCCGCGGCGCAGGCTGGGCCCGACGTGTCGCGGCCGCTGCCGCCGGAGCAGCCGACGGCAGTGGTGCCCCAGCCCGCCGCGCAGCCGACGTACGGCTACCCGCAGCAGCAGCCCGCCGCCACGCAGCCCGCGTACGGCTATCCGCATCCGGCCGCCCAGACCGGCTACGGCTACCCGCAGACGGCGCCACCGACCGCCCAGTCCGGCTACGGCTACCCGCCGCCGGTCCCGGTCCCCACGGCCCCGGACCCCGACTTCCGCCTCCCCCCGCAGGGTCCCCAGTTCATCGGCCGCTGAGCCCACCCCGGCAGCCACCGGGGGCCCGCCCCGTCGCCCGCCACCACCCTGGGCGGGGCACCGCCAGACCCCGATCCAGCAGCGCCCCACACCCACCGGGGTCCCGGCTACCAACCCACTCCGGCGACCACCGGGGCCCGGCCCGCCGCCCACCAGCGCCCAACACCCGCCGAAGACCCGGCCCAGCAACCCCGCCAGGAGCTGCCCCGGCGACCACTCGGGCCGGCCCCCGCCCACCAGCGCCGCCAGACCCGATCCAGCAGCGCCGCCGGCACCCACGCCCCTGCGACCAGGACAGCGCCCAGCACCCGCGAGACCCGGCCCAGCAACCCCCGGAGGGCCGCCCCCCAACCGCCAGGACCGGACCCCCGACCGCTGGACCCGCGGCCTGTGCCGCCGGCACCCGCGCACCCGCGCCCCGGCGCGAACCTCACCGCTCGGACTTGGCCTTGTGGCCCCTCCCCCACTGCAGCCCCCACCCGTACAAACGGTCCAGCTCCGCCTGGAAGCCGTAGACGAACTTCACCTCGCGCCGCACCCAGACCTCGTTCTTCACGTTCTCGATCATCACGACCGCGCAGGAGCGGGCCTGGGGGTGGCGTTCGTCGAGGCCGATCTCGATGCGGGGGCCGTTGCTGGGGTAGAGCGTGACGATGGCGTGGGTGCGGTCGAACGCCGGGGTCTGGTCGTAGATGTAGACGAAGACCAGCAGGCGCTTGATCGCCTCGCGGTGGTCGAGGTTGACGTAGATCGTCTCGCCGGACGCCGAGCCGAACCGGTCGTCGCCGCTGAGCTTGACGTACGGCGGTGCGTTGACGTCGCCGAGATAGCCGCCGAGAGGCTGTACGACGCCCTTGGTGCCGTCCTGGAGCTCGTACAGACATCCCAGGTCGAGGTCCACGTTGACCATGCTCTGGCTGTGGCCCATGACCTCCGGCGGCTTGAGCGCCTTGAAGGGGTGCCGCAGCAGGCTCTCCCGCTGGGGCCCGCCGATGTCGGAGCTACGCATCCGCCAGGTCAGGTTGATGCGCAGATGCCCGGTCTCCGCCCCCTGTTTCGTGAGCGACACCTGACTGTGCCGCTTGGTCAGCTCGATCGCGTTGCTGGCCGCGCTGCCCGAGTCGAACTCGGCCGCACGCCCACGCCAGAGCCCGTCAAACAAGCCCATTCCCGCCCCCTGACTCCCCACTCACCGTGCCGTGCCGTGCGCCGTGCTGTGCCGGACAAGACCGACGGGGCGGCCCCGAGGACATCAAGTCGTCCTCGACGGCCGCCCCGCACAGAGCGTTCCTCACCCGAACGGGCGTCACACCCCGGACGAGACCTCAGTCTTGTCCGAGCCCGCGTTGCCCTCGGCGGCCGCCAGCGCGCGATTGCGGCGCACGGAGGACCAGAAGGACCAGGCGATGAGGACGACACCGACCATACCGGTGATGATCTCGGAGATCTCGTACTGGATGGTGACCAGCAGGATCACGGCGAGCGCGCCGATGGCGTAGTGCGCGCCGTGCTCCAGGTAGACGTAGTCGTCCAGGGTGCCCTGGCGGACCAGGTACACGGTCAGGGACCGGACGTACATGGCGCCGACGCCGAGACCGAGGGCCATCAGCACGATGTCGTTGGTGATGGCGAAGGCACCGATCACGCCGTCGAAGGAGAACGACGCGTCCAGGACCTCCAGGTAGAGGAACATGAAGAACGCGGCCTTGCCGGCCATGAGCATGACGGGCTTGCCCGAGCGCTTGGCCTCTTCCTCCTGCTCGTGCTCGCGCTCCTCCTCTTCCTCGAGCTTGTCCTCGAAGTAGCCGGAGAGACCGCCGACGATCATGTACGTGATGAGGCCGGCGACCCCGGAGAGCAGCACCGTCTCCGCCTTGTCCGCGGGTCCGGCGTGCAGGTGGGCGTGGGTGGCGAAGGTCATCGAGGTGACCAGCAGGACGACCAGGGCGATGCAGACCGACAGCATGTCGACCTTGCCGAGCTTGGCCAGCGGGCGCTCCAGCCAGCCCAGCCACTTGATCTCCCGGTCCTCGAAGATGAAGTCCAGGAAGATCATCAGCAGGAACATGCCGCCGAACGCCGCGATCGCCGGGTGGGCGTCGGTGACGAGTTCCTGGTAGCGGTCCTTGTCGGTCAGGGCGAGATCGACGGCCTCGATCGGACCGAGTTGCGCGCTGATGGCGACGATGACGACGGGAAAGACCAGCCGCATGCCGAAGACGGCGATGAGGATGCCGATGGTGAGGAAGATGCGCTGCCAGAAGGCGTTCATCTTCTTGAGGATTCCGGCGTTGACCACTGCATTGTCGAAGGACAGCGAGATCTCGAGGACGCAGAGGATCGCCACGATGCCGAAGGCGGTCCACCCCCCGTAGAAGACCGCCGCGACCAGGCCGAGCGCGGTGACCGCGAACGACCAGCCGAAGGTTTTCAGAACCACTGGCTACCCAATCCCTTGTGTACGGGGTGGACGGGTCTCCCCCGCGCCGTACCCGGCTTTACGAAACGTTGACCCCAAAGTCTAGAGCGATGCCCCGCAGCCCCGACGCGTACCCCTGGCCTACTGCCCGGAACTTCCATTCTTGCTGGTAGCGGTAGACCTCGCCAAAGATCATGGCGGTCTCCGTGGAGGCGTCCTCGCTGAGGTCGTACCGGGCGAGTTCCTGGCCGTCGGCCTGGTTGACCACCCTGATGAAGGCGTTGCTGACCTGGCCGAACGTCTGGCCGCGCTCGTCGGCCATGTGGATCGAGACAGGGAAGACGATCTTGTCGCACTGGGCGGGCACCTTGGAGAGGTCGATCAGGATCGACTCGTCGTCGCCGTCGCCCTCACCGGTGAGGTTGTCGCCGGTGTGCTCCACCGAGCCGTCCGGGCTCTTGAGCTGGTTGTAGAAGATGAACCACTCGTCGCCCATCACCCGTCCGCTGCTGCACACCAGGGCGCTGGCGTCGAGGTCGAACGGGGCTCCGGTGGTGGAACGTGCGTCCCAGCCGAGCCCGACCATCACCTGAGTGAGGTTCGGCGCGGCCTTGGACAGGGAGACGTTGCCCCCCTTGGCGAGCGTGACGCCCATTGCTTGTCCTCCCCTGGGTGCTGCCTGATGTGGTTGTCCTGCGCGTCCGGCGCCGCACGCAAACGTGCGGCGCCGGACGGGCGGAACGGAAGGGCCGTGACTCAGACGTTGACGCCGAAGTCCTGCGCGATGCCGCGCAGGCCCGAGGCGTAGCCCTGGCCGATGGCGCGGAACTTCCACTCCGCGCCGTGCCGGTACAGCTCGCCGAAGACCATCGCGGTCTCGGTCGAGGCGTCCTCGGACAGGTCGTACCGCGCGATCTCGGCGCCGCCGGCCTGGTTGACGACGCGGATGAACGCGTTGCGGACCTGGCCGAAGGACTGCTGGCGGTTCTCGGCGTCGTAGATGGACACCGGGAAGACGATCTTCTCGATGTCGGCGGGGACGCCGGCCAGGTTGACCTTGATCTGCTCGTCGTCGCCCTCGCCCTCACCGGTGATGTTGTCACCGGTGTGCTCGACCGAGCCGTCCGGGCTCTTCAGGTTGTTGAAGAAGATGAAGTTCTGGTCGCTGCCGACCTTGCCGGAGTTGTTCAGCAGCAGCGCGCTCGCGTCGAGGTCGAAGTCCGTGCCGGTAGTGGTGCGCACGTCCCACCCCAGACCGACGATGACCGCGGTCAGGCCCGGGGCCTCCTTGGTCAGCGAAACGTTGCCGCCCTTGCTGAGGCTGACTCCCACGAGTCCTCCATTGGTGTCCAGGGGCGGGTGCCCCGTCGTGCGTTGGTATCGGATCAAACGAGTCGATCCTAGTGACGGGTTCCCGACCGCCGCAGGCCCTGGGACCGAAGAATCACAGGGCGTCGAGTGCCGTGACGTACTCGCTCAGGTCGCGGGCGTCCGGAAGGCCGTTGACGACGGTCCAGCGGACCACGCCCTCCTTGTCGATGACGAAGGTCCCGCGCACCGCGCAGCCCTTGGCCTCGTCGAGGACCCCGTAGGCGCGAGAGACCTCGCCGTGCGGCCAGAAGTCGCTGAGCAGCGGGTACTCCAGGCCCTCCTGCTCGGCGAAGACGCGCAGGGTGTGGATGGAGTCGTTGGAGACGGCGAGCACCTCGGTGTCGCGGTCGGAGAACTTCGGCAGGTTGTCGCGGACCTCGCACAGCTCGCCGGTGCACACGCCGGTGAAGGCGAAGGGGTAGAAGATCAGCACGACGTTTCGCTCACCGCGGAAGCCCGAAAGCCGCACGGCCCGGCCGTGGTTGTCCTTCAGCTCGAAGTCGGGGGCCTTGTCGCCGACCTGGATGGCCATCGTCGTCCCTTCGGTGGGGCTGTTCGGGTGGCCTCCACCCTACGCAGCGATCACCGACGGCCGACGGACGGGCCGACCTCGGCCGGCCCGTCCCACGTTCAACGAACGGTCACCGCTTGGACTTCGCGGCCTTCGGTGTCGCCAGACGGCTGCCGCTCCAGTCCTTGCCGACGCTGACGCTCTTCGACGCGGTCAGCCCTGCCGTGGTCGCGGCTTCCGAGATGTCACTCGGCTCCACGTATCCCGAACGGCCGGTCTTCGGCGTGAGGAGCAGGATCGCGCCGCCTTCCTCGATGTACGTGGTGGCATCCACCAGCGCATCCGTAAGGTCGCCGTCGTCGTCACGGAACCACAGCACAACGGCGTCGGCCACGTCGTCAAAGTCCTCGTCCATCAGGTCGCCCTCGATGGCTTCCTCGATGGCCTCGCGGAGGTCCTGGGCGACGTCGTCGTCGTAGCCGATCTCCTGGACCACCTGCCCGGGCTGGAACCCCAGCCTGGCGGCAGGGTTCGTCCGCTCCTCCGCGTGGTCCGCGGTCGCGCTCACGGGTTGCCTCCTGATCATGTTTCGGATTGGGGGTACCCCCCTGCTCGTCAAGAGCTCGGGGGAGTCTCAGCCACGCGCGTGCGCGAAGCATTGGCCGTAGTCCACACGGGCGGGGCGGATCGCGCAAGTACCCGGCGGTTCGGACCGCCGAAACGGTGACGATCCGGGCCGTGTCGCCGCAACTCCAGGCATGCCGCCGAGAGCGATGGTGACCTACACCACACCTTTCTGCCCCGTATGTACGTTTGGGAATCATCCATGGGTACGAGATTCGCACGGCTCCGCGCCATCGGCTGACCAAGGAGTATTCGTTACCTCACGGTAGAGGTGACGTTTGCGGCCCCGAGGTACACGATGGTGAACGGTGCAGGCATACCGAAAACCCTCGATAATCGGCCCTCCGACAGGTAAGGAACAGCGTGGCTTCCGGATCCGATCGCAATCCGATCATCATTGGCGGCCTTCCGAGTCAGGTTCCTGACTTCGATCCCGAGGAGACGCAGGAGTGGCTCGACTCGCTCGACGCCGCCATCGACGAGCGCGGCCGTGAGCGGGCCCGCTACCTGATGCTGCGCCTGATCGAGCGGGCCCGCGAGAAGCGCGTGGCCGTGCCCGAGATGCGCAGCACGGACTACGTCAACACCATCCCCACCAAGAGCGAGCCGTTCTTCCCGGGCAACGAGGAGATCGAGCGCAAGATCCTCAACGCCACCCGCTGGAACGCGGCCGTGATGGTCTCCCGGGCCCAGCGCCCCGGCATCGGCGTCGGCGGCCACATCGCCACGTTCGCCTCCTCGGCCTCCCTCTACGACGTCGGCTTCAACCACTTCTTCCGCGGCAAGGACGAGGGCGACGGCGGCGACCAGGTCTTCTTCCAGGGACACGCCTCACCGGGCATCTACGCACGCGCGTTCCTGCTCGACCGCCTCTCCGAGCAGCACCTGGACGGCTTCCGGCAGGAGAAGTCCAAGGCGCCGTACGGCCTGTCCAGCTATCCGCACCCGCGGCTGATGCCGGGCTTCTGGGAGTTCCCGACCGTGTCGATGGGCCTGGGCCCGATCGGGGCGATCTACCAGGCGCGGATGAACCGCTACATGCACGCGCGCGGGATCGCGGACACCTCGAAGTCGCACGTGTGGGCGTTCCTCGGCGACGGCGAGATGGACGAGCCGGAGTCGCTCGGCCAGCTGACCATCGCCGCGCGCGAGAGCCTGGACAACCTCACCTTCGTCGTCAACTGCAACCTCCAGCGGCTCGACGGCCCGGTGCGCGGCAACGGCAAGGTGATCCAGGAGCTGGAGTCGGTGTTCCGGGGCGCCGGCTGGAACGTGATCAAGCTCATCTGGGACCGCACGTGGGACCCGCTGCTCGCGCAGGACCGCGACGGGGTGCTGGTCAACAAGATGAACACCACGCCGGACGGGCAGTTCCAGACGTACGCGACCGAGACCGGCGCCTACATCCGCGACCACTTCTTCGGCGACGACCACCGGCTGCGCGCGATGGTCGAGAACATGACCGACCACCAGATCCTGATGCTGGGCCGCGGCGGTCACGACCACCGGAAGATCTTCGCGGCGTACAAGGCGGCCGTGGAGCACAAGGGCCAGCCGACGGTGATCCTCGCCAAGACGGTCAAGGGCTGGACCCTCGGGCCGAACTTCGAGGGCCGCAACGCCACGCACCAGATGAAGAAGCTGACGGTCGACGACCTCAAGGGCTTCCGGGACCGCCTGCACCTGCCGATCTCCGACCGGGACCTGGAGTCCGGCGCGCCGCCGTACTACCACCCGGGCCGGGACTCGGAGGAGCTCCAGTACATGCACGACCGCCGCAAGTCGCTCGGCGGTTACGTCCCCACCCGCGTCGTCCGCTCCGAGCCGCTCGCGCTGCCCGGCGACACGACGTACGCGACTGTGAAGAAGGGCTCGGGCCAGCAGTCCATCGCGACGACCATGGCCTTTGTCCGGCTGCTCAAGGACCTCATGCGGGACAAGGAGATCGGCAAGCGTTTCGTGCTGATCGCGCCGGACGAGTACCGCACGTTCGGCATGGACTCCTTCTTCCCGAGCGCGAAGATCTACAACCCGCTCGGCCAGCAGTACGAGTCGGTCGACCGGGAGCTGCTGCTCGCCTACAAGGAGTCGCCGACCGGGCAGATGCTGCACGACGGCATCTCCGAGGCCGGCTGCACGGCGTCGCTGATCGCCGCGGGCTCGGCGTACGCCACGCATGGCGAGCCGCTGATCCCGGTGTACGTCTTCTACTCGATGTTCGGTTTCCAGCGCACCGGCGACCAGTTCTGGCAGATGGCCGACCAGCTGGCGCGCGGATTCGTCCTCGGTGCGACCGCGGGGCGTACGACGCTGACCGGTGAGGGGTTGCAGCACGCGGACGGGCACTCACAACTGCTCGCCTCGACGAACCCGGGCTGTGTGGCGTACGACCCGGCGTTCGGTTTCGAGATCGCCCACATCGTGCAGGACGGGCTGCGCCGGATGTACGGCGGATCTCAGGAGCACCCGCACGGCGAGGACGTCTTCTACTACCTCACCGTCTACAACGAGCCGATCCAGCACCCGGCAGAACCCGCGGACGTGGACGCCGAGGGCATCCTCAAGGGCGTGTACCGCTTCGCCGAAGGCACCTCGGGCTCGATCCCGGCGCAGATCATGGCGTCGGGTGTGGCGGTGCCGTGGGCCGTGGAGGCGCAGCGCCTGCTCGCCGAGGAGTGGGACGTGCGCGCCGACGTGTGGTCGGCGACCTCCTGGAACGAGCTGCGGCGGGAGGCCGTGGCGTGCGAGGAGCACAACCTGCTGCACCCGGAGGAGGAGCAGCGGGTGCCGTACGTCACGCGGAAGCTGAGCAGCGCGGAGGGGCCGTTCGTGGCCGTCTCCGACTGGATGCGGTCGGTTCCGGACCAGATCGCCCGGTGGGTGCCGGGGACGTACCAGTCGCTGGGTGCGGACGGGTTCGGCTTCGCGGACACCCGCGGTGCGGCCCGGCGCTTCTTCCACATCGACGCGCCGTCGATCGTGGTGGCGGTGCTGGCCGAGCTGGCGAGGGAGGGGAAGGTGGACCGGTCCGTGCTGAAGCAGGCGATCGACCGGTACCAGCTCCTCGATGTCGCGGCGGCCGATCCGGGGGCCGCGGGAGGCGACGCGTAGGCGTAGGCGTACGCCGGCTGCCACAGCCGGTTTCGGTCGCTTCGGCCGGTTTCGAGGGCGGTGAGGCCCGGGCCTCACCGCCTTCGCGCGTTCCTTACGATGCGGGCATGAAGGAGCAATCGGCACAGGTGCGGTGGGAGCGGCGTACTCAACGGCCGCTGCTGGCGCTGGCCGTCATGTTCGCCGCCGCCTATGCGGTGCCGATAGTGGACGGTTCGGCGGGGCGGACTCTGACGGCGGCCTGTCTGGTCGTGGAGTGGGTGGTGTGGGCGGCGTTCGCCGTCGACTACGTGGTGCGGCTGTGGCTGACGCCGGACCGGCGGGACTTCGTACGGCGGCACTGGCTGGACCTGTGCGCGGTGGCGCTGCCGCTGCTGCAGCCGTTGCGGCTGCTGCGGCTGGTGTCGACCCTGCTGCTGGTGGGGCGGCGGGCCCGGATGGCCTCGCAGATACGGCTGACGACGTACGTGGCCGGCGCGGTGGTGGGACTGCTGATGTTCGGGTCGCTGGCGGTGCTCTCGGTGGAGCGGGACGCGCCGGGCGGGAACATCCGGACGCTGGGTGACGCGGTGTGGTGGTCGTTCACGACGATGACGACCGTGGGGTACGGGGACCACGCGCCGACGACCGGGGTGGGGCGGTTGCTGGCGGTGGGGCTGATGCTGTCGGGGATCGCGCTGCTGGGTGTGGTGACCGCGAACATCGCCGCGTGGTTCATATCGCGGTTCGAGAAGGACGACGCGGAGGAGCGGCGGCAGACGGAGGCCATCACCGCGCTGACCGAGGAGGTGCGCGCGCTGCGGGCACAGGTCGCCGCGCTGTCGGGGCCGGTGGTGGTACCGGGCCCGGCGGAGGAGCAACGCACGTGACGGACACCGCCGTCGAGGCCCCCGACATGAGTGTGGGCCTCCGGCGGGACGCCGGAGGCCCATCCTCACTCCCCCCGGCTCAGAACATTCCGTAGCCCGGGGACATGGCCCCGGTCAGCCAGACGAGGGCCAGGAGGGTGTCGATCGCACCAAGGACAAGGGCTATGAGGGCCGGTACGGAGCGGGTGCCCGCCCAGGTGCGGCCCATGGCCAGCCAGCCGCATGCGATGGCCACCGGGCCCAGGACCATGCCCAGTACGAAGAAGCCTGCCACCGCGCAGATGGCGCCGATGATCCCGAGTTGCGCGCGATCCGGCCCGGTCCGTGACCACGTCCGGCCACGTGAGCGGGGGTACTTGCGCGTTCCTTGCCCAAAGCTCGCCATCATCAATTCATCAACTCCCTGAACCTCTCGGTTCTTTCGGGTCGATGTGGCGAGTACCCCCGCTGCGCGTTCCATGCCTGACGGCCTGCCGGCGCGCCGCCCCCCTCCGGCAGCGCGCCGCAGCCCTGGTCGCCCTCGTCGTCGTACGCGCGTGCCACGCGGACATGTCGTACGGAGGGCTTGACCCAATGTGACCTGCGGCGCGTGCCGGATGGGAGGGATCTTCGGGACTGTCACCCTGATAGGTGAGTTCCCGTCAGGTGTGCGCCCCGAGATGTGTTACTGGACGTGCGCCTAGATGTGCGCCGCTCCCGCGCCCGCCTCCGCGTTCTCGCCGCGCTTGGTCAGGAACGCGACGAGCACCGCCACGGCCGCGACGCCGGCCGCGACCAGTGAGGCCAGGCTCATGCCGGAGATGAAGGTCTCGTGGGCGACGTCCGTGATCTTCGCGGCGACGGCGTCCGGCGTGCCCGGCGGCACCGGCGCGACACCCTGCTGGACCGCCTCGGCGGCCTGCCCCTCCTGCGCCGGGGTGAGCGGCGGAAGTCCCGCGTCCGTCCAGTTGCCCGCCAGGTCGCCGTCGACCTTGGAGGCCATCACGGCACCCAGCACTGCCGTACCGAGGCTGCCGCCGATCTGCATCGCCGCCTGCTGAAGACCGCCGGCCACCCCGGAGAGCTCCATCGGCGCGTTGCCGACGATGACCTCGGTGGCGCCGACCATGACCGGCGCGAGGCCGAGGCCGAGCAGGGCGAACCAGAGCGACATGACGGCGCTGCCGGTGCCCTTGTCCAGCGTGGACATGCCGTACATGGCGAGCGCGGTGCAGGCCATGCCGAGGGCCAGTGGCAGCCGCGGGCCCGTCTTGGTGATCATCGCGCCCGCGAGCGGCGAGCCGACGATCATCATGCCGGTGAGAGGCAGCAGGTGCAGGCCGGCGTCCACGGGGCTGAGGCCGTGCACGTTCTGCAGGTAGAACGTCACGAAGAACAGGCCGCCCATGAACGCGATGGCCATGAGGACCATGAGGACGACACCCGCGGACAACGGGACCGAGCGGAACAGGCCCAGCGGGATCAGCGGCTCGCGGACCCGCTTCTCCCAGAGGGCGAAGAGCGCGAAGCCCACCACCGAGACGGCGATGAAGGTCCACGTCCGGCCCGCGCCCCAGCCCCACTCGGGCGCCTTGATCAGGGCCCAGACCAGGCAGAACATCGCACCCGACAGCAGGCCGACACCCAGCAGGTCGAAGGAGCGCGGGGCGTTCTTCGCGCGGTGGTCGGTGAGGATCACCATGCCCAGGACGAGGGCGAGGACGCCGACCGGCACGTTGATGAAGAACACCGACTGCCAGTTGACGTGCTCGACCAGCACGCCGCCGAGGATCGGGCCGCCGGCGGTGGAGGCACCGATGACCATGCCCCAGATGCCGATCGCCATGTTGAGCTTCTCGGCCGGGAAGGTCGCCCGCAGCAGGCCGAGCGCGGCCGGCATCAGCAGGGCGCCGAACAGGCCCTGGAAGACACGGAAGACGATGACCGCGGCGATGCTGTCGGACAGGCCGATGGCGCCCGAGGCCGCGGCGAAGCCGACCACGCCGATCAGGAAGGTCTGCCGGTGGCCGAAGCGGTCACCGAGCTTGCCCGCGGTGATCAGGGAGACCGCGAGGGCGAGGAAGTACGCGTTGGTGATCCACTGGACCTCGGCCCAGCTGGCCTTCAGGTCGGTGGCGATGGCCGGGTTGGCGATGGCGACGATGGTGCCGTCGAGGGCCACCATCATGACGCCCACGGCGACGGTGATGAGGGTGAGCCAGGGATGGCCGCGCAGGCCCTTGACCGGCGCCGGCTCCGACACGGCGGCTGGTGCCTCGTCCCCCGGCCCCGTCTTGTCGATGGTGGTCTGACTAGTCATACCTTCGAGGCTAATGACAGCCACTGACAGTTGACAAACCAATTCACAAGTCGGTAACTGTCACGACACTCACATATAGCCTGATCAGGCAGAACAGTTCGCGGGAGAGGCGCCATGGACACGGTCGGCAACACACGGTCAGGGCCGCGGCCGGGCCTGCGCGAACGCAAGAAGCAGCGCACCCGGGACGCGCTGCTGCGCGCGGCGGTGGAGTTGTTCACGACGCGCGGCTACGACCACACCACCGTCGACGAGATCGCCGCGGCCGTCGACGTCTCGCAGCGCACCTTCTTCCGTTACTTCTCCGGGAAGGAGGAGGCCGCCCTCGCCCTGGAGACGATGACGGTGGCGCACTTCGTGGAGGCGGTGCGCGCCCGCCCGCCGCACGAGCCGCCGATGGAGGCGCTGCGCCGCGCGGTGCTGGACGGCTGGGACCGGATCAGCGAGGTCATCGAGGCGGTCGTCCCGGTCGAGCAGTATCTGCGGATGTACCGGGTGATCGAGTCGACGCCCGTCCTGCTCGCCGCGCATCTGCGCCGGTCGGCGGAGACGGAGGAGCAGATGGCGCGGCTGATCGCCGAGCGGGAGGGCCTGGACGTGGACGCCGATCCGCGGCCGCGGGTGGCGGTGGCCGTCTTCGGCGGGGTCATCCGGGTGACCGAACGGCTCTGGAGCACGGGCCCGGACGTCAGCCTGGAGGCCATGCGGACGCTGGCGGCCGCGTACCTCGATCAGGTGGGACCGGTACTGGCGGGCGACTGGCGCAAGCGCTGAACCGGGCCCGGGCGACGGGCGGCACGGGGCCGTGCGGGGAGGCGGAACAGGCCCGCACAAAGGGGAGCAGTGGGGTCATCGCGCCTTGCGATCAGGTGACTTTCGTCAAACGTGATCCGCGACACACGGTTCACGCGAGACCCTCTCGTTCTCCTAGTGTGTCCTCCCAGTGACTTCCTTCGACGCCTCCCCCTCACTCAGCGTCTGGCGCGCCCTGCTCGCGCTGGCCGTGGTGTTCGTGATGCTGGCGACCACCGGCTGGACCGCCCTGCGCAACCAGCGGTCGGACACGCCGCTCCAGCTCTCCCTCTCCGCCTGGGAGCGCGGCCGTATCGACGGACACCGGCTGCCGGACCCGGACACCACGCCCGGCCGGCTCGCCGCCTTCTTCGCCACGCTCAGCGACGGGCAGCGCGCCCACCTGGCCCGCCGCTATCCGCTCGCGGTGGGCAACATGAACGGCGCCCCCGTCGAGCTGCGTTACCGGGCCAACCGCATCGCCCTCGACCAGGCCCGCACGATCGAGCGCGAACGTATGCACGACAGCCGGCTCAGTCCCACCGGACAGCACGAGGCGGGCCGCCGTATGCACCGCTTCGAGTCCCTGATGCACGCGGACCGGCACATCCTCGCCTTCGACCCCGACGGCTCGGGCCGGGTCGCCGAGGTCTTCGGCGACCTCGACCGCGCCGAGCGGGTCTCCGTCGTGGTCCCCGGCGTCGACACCGACCTGCTCACCTTCCAGCGCACCAACCGCCGCTACGCCGCCCCGGTCGGCATGGCGAAGTCCCTCTACGCCGCCGAGCGCGCCGCCAGCGCCTCGACGCGTACGGCCGTGATCGCCTGGGCCGACTACACCGCGCCCGGCGGACTCGGCATGGAGTCGGCCACCGCGATGCGCGCCGAGGACGGGGCGATCCGGCTGAACGCGCTGGTGCGCGCGCTGCCCGGGAAGGCGCCGGTCTCGCTGTTCTGCCACAGCTACGGCTCCGTGGTCTGCGGAGTCGCCGCGGGCGCCCTGCCCGCCCGGGTGTCCGACATAGCGGTGGCCGGGAGTCCCGGGATGCGCGTCACCAACGCCGTGCAGCTGGGTACTTCCGCGCGCGTGTGGGCGATGCGGGACGCCGACGACTGGATCCAGGACGTGCCGTACATGGAGTTCGGCGGCTTCGGGCACGGGGCCGATCCGATGTCCGCCGCGTTCGGGGCGCGCCTGCTGTCGGCGCGCGGCGCCCAGGGACACGCCGGGTATTTCGAACCGGGCACGGGCAGCCTCGCCAACTTCGCCCAGATCGGGGTTGGCGCGTACCGCGCGGTGGACTGCGCCGACGATGCGGGCACGTGCCGGGCGGGTTTGTCCGGCACGTCCACGGCCGGACGCGCGTAGAGGCGCAGAAACTGCGGTCTGCCCAGGGAGGGGACGAAAGAGAGCGTGCCGCATACGATGAGCCGCATGGGTGACGTACTGGCCGGATTTCATGCCGCCTGGGAGTTCGAGTCCGACTCCGTGCTCATCCGCTACGAACGGGGGATTCGAACACCCAAGCTCTTCCAGACGCTCGGCGAGCGGCGGGTGCCGCTGTCGGCGCTGCAAGGGGTGACGCTCTCCCCGGGGCGGCGCGGGACCGTCGTCCTGCGTGCGGAGCCTCGGCCGGGGGCCGATCCGCTGATCGAGGCGGCGGCGGGGCAGTTGAAGGAGAGCAGCGATCCGTATCGGCTGGTGCTGCCCGCCGAACGGGAGACGCTGGCGGAGTACTACGCGGACGAGCTACGGACGCTGTTGACCGAGGCGGGGCCGGTGGACCGGCATCTCGTGGCCGCGCCCGAGGTGCCGTTGCAGTTCAAGGCGTACGACGGGAAGGCCTCGTTCGACGGGACGTCGGTGGCGTTCCGGTGGTTCTGGACGGGGGCGTCGTCGGCGAAGTGGAAGGCCGGGGACCAGAATTTCGCCGTCGAGGATCTGAGCGGCGTGGAGTGGCGGTCACCGGAGGTGTTCGAGGGGCATCTGCGGCTGCTGCCGCGGGACGCCGGGGAGCAGCCGGCGCAGGCCGACCAGGATCCGGCGGCGGTCGTCTTCGGGCTGGGGTACGGGCCGGTGCACGAGTCGTTGCCGTTCGCGGCGGCGGTGCTTCACGCCGTGCGCTCGCGCACCGCGGCGTCGGCGGTGACCGTGGCCGCCGCCCCGCGGCGGGATCCGGCGGACATCGCGGAGCGGATCCGGCATCTGGGCGAGCTGCACCAGGCCGGGCTGGTGACCGATGAGGAATTCTCCTCGAAGAAGGCCGAGTTGCTCGCGGAGCTGTGATCGCGGGTGCGGGTTCGTGGCTGTTCGCGCAGTTCCCCGCACCCCTTGGAGACGTCTACTCCCGGCCCGCCGACGCGAACGTCATGTCCGCGTAGCGCGTGCCCGACACCTTCGCGGCCACCGGGTCGAGCAGGGCCAGTTGCTCCGGCGTCAGGGTGATCCGCAGTGCCGCCGTGTTCTCCTCGACGCGGGCCGGCCTGCGGGTTCCCGGGATCGGGACGACCGGGAGGTCGTGGACGGACGTCCGCTGCTGGACCCAGGCCAGGGCGATCTGGCCGAGGGTGGCCTCGTGGGCGGCGGCGACCTCGCGGATCGGCTCCAGGAGCGCCGCGTTCGCCGCCGCGTTGTCGCCGGTGAAGCGGGGCTGCTGGCGGCGGAAGTCGTCGGCCGTGAGGTCCTGGTCGGCGTTCACGAAGGAACCGGTGAGGAAGCCGCGTCCGAGCGGGGAGTACGGGACCAGGGCGACGCCCAGATCACGGGCGGCCGGCACGACGTTCGCCTCGATGTCGCGGCTGAACAGCGACCACTCCGACTGCACGGCGGCGACGGGGTGCACGGAGTGCGCGGTGCGCAGTTCGCCCGCGGTGACCTCGCTGAGGCCCAGGTACTTGACCTTGCCCTCGCGGACCAGGTCGGACATCGCGCCGACCGTCTCCTCGATCGGCACGTTCACGTCCCGGCGGTGCATGTAGTAGAGGTCGATGACGTCGACGTCGAGGCGCTTCAGGCTGGCCTCGACGGCCTGGCGGATGTACGGCGGGTCGTTGCGGACCACCCGCCGGGTCGGGTCGTCCGGCGGGATCGCCAGGGCGAACTTGGTCGCGATCACGACCTCGTCCCGGTGCGCCCGGAAGAACGGCGACAGGAACCGCTCGTTCTCCCCGGCGCCGTACGCGTCCGCCGTGTCGTAGAGCGTGACGCCCCGCTCCAGCGCCCGCTCCAGGGTCGCCCGGGACTCGTCCGCGTCGGCGGGGCCGTAGGCGAAGCTCATGCCCATGCAGCCGAGGCCCTGCACGCCGACCTCGGGTCCACCCTCGCCGAGCCGTGTCGTCGGGATCGTGGTGTCGGTCATCGGGCGCTCTCCCCTTCGTGCGAAGCGTGCGGCACGTGCGCGCGGCCGCGGTCGCCGTAGAAACTGATCTTGCGGTCGAGCACGGCGAGCGTGTCCCGTAGTTCGGCGATCCGCTCCAGGACGTCCTGGCGGGTCGTCTCCAGCAGCTCGCGGCGCTCCTCGTAGGTGGTGTCGCCCGCGCGCACCAGCTCCGCGTACCGCACCATGTCGGCCACCGGCATGCCGGTCAGCCGCAGCTTGCCGACGAGGTCCAGCCAGTCCAGGTCCCGGTTGCTGTAGCGACGCTGGCCCGTGTGCGAGCGGTCTATGTGGGACATCAGGCCGATCCGCTCGTACCAGCGCAGGGTGTGCGCCGACAGGCCGGTGAAGGCGACGACCTCGCTGATCGTATAGCGGTCCTGGCCGTCGGGGCGCGGGTGCCGGCGGGGCGCGGCGGAGCAGATGTCGGTGCGGGTGGCGCCGTCTTCGGGGGCCGCTTCCGGAGCCCGTTCCAGTGCCCGCTCGGTGGCTGCTGCCGTGGTCTGCATCACCGTCATGCGTCCCACGCTATGACCTTGGAGTGCACTCCAAGCAAGGGGGTCCGGAAAGAGGCGGTAAGAAAACGGCAGGACCGACGGGGGGTGCGGTCGTTAACGTGCGGGCCATGAGTCTCGTACGCCGTGCCCTGCCGGACGACGCCGGTGAAGTGCTGCGCCTGCGCCAGGTGATGATCGACTCGGTGCACCCGGGGAGCTCGTCGGTCACCGGGTGGCACGCCGAGTCCCTGCCCGTGCTGCGCGCGCGGCTGGCCGAGCCGGACGGGGACTTCGCGGCGTTCGTGGTGGACCATCCGGACCGGCCGGGGGCGCTGGCCGCGCTGGTGGCCGGGACGCTGGAGTACCGGATCGGCAAGGCGGGCAATCCGCACGGGCGGGTCGGCTTCGTCTTCAGCGTGGCCACGGACCCGGACGCGCGCAGGCGGGGGTACGCGCGCGCGTGCATGGCGGAGCTGCTGGAGTGGTTCCGTGAGCGGGAGGTGGGTCAGGTCGACCTGACCGCGTCCGCGGACGCCGAGCCGCTGTACGAGTCGCTGGGCTTCGCGCGGACCGGAGACCCCTTGATGCGGCTGATGCTCTGAGCGGGATTAAGGTCGAGGGCATGTCCTTGCAGAGCTTGGCGTTGATCGACAACTGGCCGGTGCCCACGGCCGCGGCGGGGGTCGTACGGGCCGACGGTGCGGTGCCGGGGGTGCGGGGGCCGGCCGATCGGCGGTTCCCGCTGGCCTCGGTGACCAAGCCGCTGGCCGCGTACGCCGTGCTGGTGGCGTACGAGGAGGGTGCCGTCGAGTTCGAGGAGCCGGCCGGCCCGCCCGGGTCGACCGTCCGTCATCTGCTGGCGCACACCTCGGGGCTGGCCTTCGACGAGCACCGGGTGACCGCGCCGCCCGGGAAGCGGCGCCTGTACTCCAACGCCGGGTTCGAGCAGCTCGGCGACCATGTCGCCAAGGCGACCGACATCCCGTTCGCGGAGTATCTGCGGCAGGCGGTGCTGGAGCCGCTGGGCATGACATCGACGTCCCTGGAGGGCTCCCCGGCGAAGGACGGCGTCTCGACGGTCGAGGACCTGCTGCGGTTCGCCGCCGAGGTCCAGGCGCCGCGGCTGCTCGACCCGCGCACGGTCGCCGGGGCGATGAGCGTGCAGTTCCCGGGGACGAAGGGCGTGCTGCCCGGGTACGGGCTCCAGAACCCCAACGACTGGGGGCTCGGCTTCGAGATCCGGAACTCCAAGTCGCCGCACTGGACGGGGGCTTCCTCGTCACCCCGTACGTTCGGGCATTTCGGGCAGTCCGGTACGTTCCTGTGGATCGACCCGGACGCGCAGCTGGCCTGCGTCGCCCTGTCGGACCGGGCCTTCGGGCCCTGGGCGATCGAGGCGTGGCCGCCGTTCACGGACGCGGTGCTGGCGGAGGCACGGGCGGCCTGACGGCCTGCCGTCCCTCAGGTCATCTCCCACATCAGCAGCTCCGCCCGCGTCACCCCCACCACCTCCACGTCCTTCGCGTCCGTGACCCGGGCCGCGTCACCGGGGCCGAGGCGCTCGGCGTCCAGCGTGACGTCGCCGTGGACCACATGGACGTAGACGTGCGGGGCGTCGGGGACCGCCGTGCGTTCGCCCGGCGCCAGCCGGCGCACATGGAGCATCGCGCCGGCCTCCGGGACCGCGTACGGCGTGGCGTCCGCGATGCCGTGGACGATCTCGTACGCCGGGTCGCCGCCCGGCGCGAGCGGAGCCAGCCACATCTGCACGAAGGTCAACGGGCCCTCGCCGTCGTTGCGTTCGACGTGCCGGACGCCGGACGCGGCGCTCAGCCGCTGTACGTCACCGGCGCGGACCACCGTCTCGTGCCCCGCCGAGTCGCGGTGCGTCAGCTCACCCTCGGCGACCCAGGTGACGATCTCGGTGTGGCTGTGCGGATGCTCCGCGAACCCGGCGCCGGCGGCCAGGCGCTCCTCGTTGCAGGCGATCAGGGCACCGAAGCGCAGGTTGCCGGGGTCGTAGTGGGGGCCGAAGGAGAAGGCGTGCCAGGACTCGATGCCGGCCTCCGCGTCGCCCCCGGGGTAGCGCTCACCGGCGCGCCGTACGTCCGTCACGGTCACCACCGTAGACCCGCGGGGACCGGCCGCGGACCGCACCGCGCAGCGCGGTGGCACACCGTCGTGATCGTCGCCGCCGAGCCGGCCCGGCCCGCCCCGGAGCGGGCCGGGCACCCCCTCGCACGGCGCGGCCGCGGACCCCGAGGCCGGCGGCCGCGCACCTCATCCCCACCCGGCGGCACGTGGCCGCGTCCGGATAAGGCAGTCTTGTCCCGTGCCCGAACCCGAAACCAGCAACGCCAGGACCACCACCCACGGCGTGCATCCGCACTCCGCGACCCTGAAGCGGCTGGAGAAGTCCTCCGGCAGTCTCGCCGCCCAGGCCATCGCGCGGATGGACGAGACGCTGCCGTGGTACCGGGCCATGCCCCCGGAGAACCGCTCCTGGATCGGGTTGGTCGCGCAGGCCGGTATCGCGGCGTTCACCGAGTGGTTCCGGCGCCCGGACGCCCCCCAGGCGATCTCCACGGATGTGTTCGGAACCGCCCCGCGCGAGCTGACCAGGGCGATCACGTTGCGGCAGACCGTGGAGATGGTGCGCACCACTATCGAGGTCATGGAGAGCGCGATCGACGAGGTCGCCGCCCCCGGCGACGAGCGGATCCTGCGGGAGGCGCTGCTGGTCTACGCCCGGGAGATCGCCTTCGCCACCGCCCAGGTGTACGCGCAGGCCGCCGAGGCACGCGGTGCCTGGGACGCGCGGCTGGAGTCGCTGGTCGTGAACGCCGTGCTGAGCGGCGAGGCGGACGAGGGCGCGGTGTCGCGGGCGGCGGCGCTGGGCTGGAACTCGCCGGAGCATGTGTGCGTGGTGCTGGGCACGGCACCCGACGGTGACTCCGAGCTGACCGTGGAGGCCATCCGGCGCGCGGCCCGGCATGCCAAGCTCCAGGTGCTGACCGGGGTGCTGGGCGACCGGCTCGTCGTCATCGCGGGCGGCAGCGACAATCCGCTCGCCGTCGCCAAGTCGCTGATCGGGCCCTTCGCCGCGGGTCCGGTGGTCGCCGGGCCGATCGTGCCCGACCTGCTGGCCGCGACCCGGTCCGCCCAGGCCGCCGCCGCGGGGCTGAAGGCGTGTTCGGCCTGGCAGGACGCGCCCCGGCCGGTGCTGGCGGACGACCTGCTGCCGGAGCGCGCGATCGCCTCGGACCCGAGCGCGCGTGAGCAGTTGGTGGAGGAGATCTACAGACCGCTGGAGGAGGCCGGCTCCGCGCTCCTGGAGACGCTCAGCGTCTATCTCGAACAGGCGAGCAGTCTCGAAGGCGCCGCCCGGATGCTCTTCGTGCATCCCAACACCGTGCGCTACCGGCTTCGACGTGTGACTGACGTCACCGGTTGGTCGCCATCCGATGTACGTTCCGCGTTCACGTTGCGGATCGCGCTGATCCTGGGGCGTCTGGCCGATGGGGATCTCCAGCTCTAGTCTTTTGTCGGGGGCCCACAAAACCCCCTGCCGTTCTTCGTCCTTGTCCCCACGGGCGGCCGTGCCCGTAACCAAGAGAGAGTGTGAGAGTGCTCGTACTCGTCGCTCCCGGCCAGGGCGCTCAGACGCCCGGCTTCCTGACCCCCTGGCTCGAACTGCCCGGTGCCGCAGACCTGGTCGCCTCCTGGTCGGACGCCATCGGACTGGACCTCGCCCACTTCGGCACGCAGGCCGACGCGGACGAGATCCGCGACACGGCCGTGGCGCAGCCGCTGCTCGTCGCCGCCGGGATCCTCTCGGCCGCGGCACTCGGTGACATCTCGCCGGGCGCGGTGGCGGGCCACAGCGTCGGTGAGATCACCGCCGCCGCCTTCGCCGGTGTGCTCGACGACACCGCCGCGCTGACCCTGGTGCGCAAGCGGGGCCTGGCCATGGCCGAGGCCGCCGCGGTCACCAAGACCGGGATGTCGGCACTGCTCGGCGGCGACCCCGAGATCACCGTGCCGCACCTGGAGAAGCTGGGCCTGACCCCGGCGAACGTCAACGGCGCCGGGCAGATCGTGGCCGCCGGCACGCTGGAGCAGCTCGCCGCGCTGAACGAGGACAAGCCGGAGGGTGTGCGCAAGGTCGTCCCGCTGAAGGTGGCCGGCGCGTTCCACACCGAGCACATGGCACCGGCGGTCGACAAGCTGGCCGCCGCGGCGCGGGAGCTGACGCCCTCCGACCCCAAGCTCACCTATGTGTCGAACAGCGACGGCCGCACGGTCGCGACCGGCGCCGGGATCCTCGAGCGGCTGGTCGGCCAGGTCGCCAACCCGGTCCGCTGGGACCTGTGCATGCAGACCTTCCAGGAGCTGGGCGTCACCGCGCTGCTGGAGGTGTGCCCCGGCGGCACCCTGACCGGCCTCGCCAAGCGCGCCCTGCCCGGCGTGAAGACGCTGGCCCTGAAGACCCCCGACGACATCGACGCGGCCCGCGAGCTCATCGCCGAGCACGTCTGACGCCCTGCTGACGCCTTAAGGAGCCGACTGCAACATGGCGAAGATCAAGCCCAGCAAGGGTGCCCCGTACGCGCGGATCCTCGGCGTGGGCGGCTACCGGCCCACCCGGGTCGTACCCAACGAGGTGATCCTCGAGACGATCGACTCCTCCGACGAGTGGATCCGTTCGCGCTCCGGCATCGAGACCCGGCACTGGGCGAACGACGAGGAGACGGTCGCCGCGATGTCGATCGAGGCGTCCGGCAAGGCGATCGCCGACGCCGGGATCTCCGCCGAGCAGGTCGGCGCGGTGATCGTCTCGACCGTCACGCACTTCAAGCAGACCCCGGCCGTCGCCACCGAGATCGCCGACAAGCTGGGCACGGCCAAGGCCGCGGCCTTCGACATCTCGGCCGGCTGCGCGGGCTTCGGCTACGGCCTGACCCTCGCCAAGGGCATGATCGTCGAGGGCAGCGCCGAGTACGTGCTGGTCATCGGCGTCGAGCGGCTGAGCGACCTGACCGACCTGGAGGACCGCGCGACGGCCTTCCTGTTCGGCGACGGAGCCGGCGCGGTCGTCGTCGGTCCCTCGACGGAGCCCGCGATCGGCCCCACGGTGTGGGGCTCCGAGGGCGACAAGTCCGAGACCATCAAGCAGACCGTGCCGTGGAACGAGTTCCGGGTCGGCGATGTCTCGAAGCTCCCGCTGGACAGCCAGGGAAACATCAAGTTTCCCGCCATCACGCAGGAGGGCCAGGCGGTGTTCCGCTGGGCCGTCTTCGAGATGGCCAAGGTCGCGCAGCAGGCGCTGGACGTGGCCGGGGTCGACCCGGCCGAACTGGACGTCTTCATTCCGCACCAGGCCAACGAGCGGATCATCGACTCGATGGTGAAGACACTCAAGCTGCCGGAGTCCGTCACGGTCGCCCGTGACGTCCGCACCACCGGCAACACCTCGGCCGCCTCGATCCCGCTCGCGATGGAGCGGCTCCTGGCGACCGGCGAGGCGAAGAGCGGCGACACCGCGCTCGTCATCGGATTCGGGGCGGGTCTCGTCTACGCAGCGACGGTCGTTACTCTCCCCTAGGCACTCCGTGAACGGATCTCACCGATCCGGCACGGAAGCAGCACCGCCACACCCTCTGGAACACTACGAAGGAGCGCCTGACATGGCCGCCACTCAGGAAGAGATCGTCGCCGGTCTCGCGGAGATCGTGAACGAGATCGCCGGGATCCCCACCGAGGACGTCCAGCTGGACAAGTCCTTCACCGACGACCTGGACGTCGACTCGCTGTCCATGGTCGAGGTCGTCGTCGCCGCCGAAGAGCGCTTCGACGTGAAGATCCCGGACGACGACGTCAAGAACCTCAAGACCGTGGGCGACGCGACCGAGTACATCCTCAAGCACCAGTCCTGAGGCCCCTTGGGCCGGGTGTCTCCGGCCCCGCCACCCGGCGGTGGCGCCGCTGAATCCTCGTATCCGTTGGAGAAAGAATTCCCGTGAGCCCGACCAATCGCACCGTGGTCGTCACCGGTATCGGCGCAACCACACCGCTGGGTGGCGACGCAGCCTCGACCTGGGAGGGCCTGGTCGCCGGACGTTCCGGCGTCAAGCCCTTGGAGCAGGAGTGGGCCGCCGAGCAGGCGGTCCGCATCGCCGCGCCGGTCGCGGTGGAACCCACCGAGTCCATCCCGCGGCCGCAGGCCCGCCGCCTCGACCGCTCGGCGCAGTTCGCGCTGATCGCCGCGCAGGAGGCGTGGGCCGACGCCGGCTTCACCGCCAAGGCCGGTGAGGATCCCGAGATCGACCCGGACCGGCTCGGCGCGGTCATCGCCTCCGGTATCGGCGGCGTGACGACGCTGCTCGACCAGTACGACGTGCTCAAGGAGAAGGGCGTACGCCGCGTCTCCCCGCACACCGTCCCCATGCTGATGCCGAACGGCCCCTCCGCGAACGTGGGCCTGGCCGTGGGCGCCCGGGCGGGCGTGCACACCCCGGTCTCCGCGTGCGCCTCCGGCGCCGAGGCGATCGGCTACGCCATCGAGATGATCCGCTCCGGCCGCGCCGACGTCGTCGTCGCGGGTGGCACGGAGGCGGCGATCCACCCGCTGCCGATCGCCGCGTTCGGCAACATGATGGCGATGTCCAAGAACAACGACGACCCGCAGGGCGCGTCGCGTCCCTACGACGTCGCCCGCGACGGCTTCGTCCTCGGTGAGGGCGCCGGTGTCGTCGTCCTGGAGTCCGCCGAGCACGCCGCGAAGCGCGGGGCGCGGGTGTACGCCGAGGCGGTCGGTCAGGGCATCTCCGCCGACAGTCACGACATCGTGCAGCCGGAGCCCGGGGGCCGTGGCATCGCGGCCGCCCTGCAGAACCTGCTCGACCGGACCGACCTGGACCCGGCCGAGATCATGCACGTCAACGCGCACGCGACGTCGACGCCGGCCGGTGACATCGCGGAGCTGAAGGCGCTGCGGAAGGTGTTCGGAGACGACGCCGACCACATGGCGGTGTCCGCGACGAAGTCGATGACCGGGCATCTGCTGGGTGGTGCGGGCGGTGTCGAGACGGTCGCGACCGTGCTCGCGCTGTACCACCGGGTGGCTCCGCCGACCATCAACGTCGAGAACCTCGACCCCGAGGCCGAGGCGAACGCCGATGTGGTGCGGGGCGAGGCGCGCAAGCTGGCCGTCGAGGGGCGGATCGCGGCGCTGAACGACTCGTTCGGATTCGGTGGGCACAACGTGGTGCTGGCGTTCCGGACGGTTTGATTCCTGCCTTACGGCGATGGCCCGAACCCCTTGCGGGGTTCGGGCCATCGCCGTTCGTGGTGCGTGATGTGCCGGGTGCGGGTTGTGGGTGGCGGGTCGCGCAGTTCCCCGCGGCCCTTCAGGGCGTCACCTGAGGGCCCCTCAGACCACCTGGTGGAGCCAGCGGACCGGGGCGCCCTCGCCCGCGTGGCGGAAGGGCTCCAGTTCGTCGTCCCAGGGCTTGCCGAGGAGTTTGGCGATGTCGGCCTCCAGGTCCGTCTCGCCCCGCTGGGCGCGGACCAGGGCCGCGCGCAGGCGGTCCTCGGGGATGAGGATGTCGCCGTGCATGCCGGTGACGGCGTGGAAGATGCCCAGGTCGGGGGTGCAGCTGTAGCGCTCGCCCTCGGCGGTGGGGCAGGGCTCGGCGGTCACCTCGAAGCGGAGCAGGTGCCAGCCGCGCAGCGCCGAGGCGAGTTGGGACGCCGTGCCGGGCGCGCCCTGCCAGGAGAACTCCGAGCGCCAGGTGCCGGGCGCGGCGGGCTGCCGGATCCAGTCGAGGTTGACGCGCGTGCCGAGCACCCCGGCGACGGCCCACTCGACGTGCGGGCACAGCGCGCGCGGCGCGGAGTGCACGTACAGGACTCCACGTGTCGTCACCGGGACCTCCGGGCTGAGCGGGCGTGTTGCGGCTGGCAGGGCGGTCGTGGCCGGTCGGCCTCGTTGATGGCGAGGCTACCGTGCGGCGGGGCGAGGAGTGTGACGTACCGTCGGTCCCAGGGCCCGGAAACTCCCGCCATTCACCCATGGGGACGCTTGTACGGGCGTAACCCGTTGCCCAGCGCGCGGGCGGGGACCCTCCCGGTTGTCATGGAGGGGAGAAGGAGAGCGAGGGGGAAGGCGGATGATGCGCAATACCGGACAGCGGTTGCGGACGATGACGGCCGTGCTCACGGCAGCTGTGGTGGGACTGAGCGGCTGCACCGTCGTGGGCGGCGACACGCCGGACGAGGCCGGGCTGGGCCGGCATCGGAAGGCGGCTCCGAAGGTGGTGTGGGACGCCGGTCCCGCCTCGATCGCCGCCGTCGGTGACTCCATCACCCGGGGTTTCAACACGTGCCTGGTGCTGTCGGACTGCCCGGAGGTGTCCTGGGCGACCGGCAGCAGCGCGGAGGTGAACAGTCTCGCCGTACGGCTGCTGGGGAGCGCGCGGGTGGCCACGCACAGCTGGAACTACGCGGAGAGCGGCACCATGATGACGGACCTGCCGGCGCAGATGGAGCGGGCGGCGGCGCGTGGACCGGAGCTCGTGACGGTGATGACGGGGGCGAACGACGCCTGCCGGTCCTCGACATCGGCGATGACGCCGGTCGACGACTTCCGGGCCGACTTCCAGAACGCGCTACGCACACTGCGCAAGGCTCTGCCCAAGACCCAGGTGTATGTGGCGAGCATTCCGAACTTGATGCGGCTGTGGTCCGAGGGCCGTACGAATCCGCTCGGCAAACAGGTGTGGAAGCTGGGCATCTGCCCGTCGATGCTGGGCGACGCGGACGCCCTGGACGCGGCGGCCAACGAGCGGCGGGCGACGGTGCAGCAGCGGGTCGAGGACTACAACGCGGTGCTGGCGGAGGTCTGCGGGGCGGACGACCGGTGCCGCTACGACGGCGGCGCGGTGTACGAGTACCGTTTCGGCACCGCGCAGTTGAGCCACTGGGACTGGTTCCACCCGAGCACCGACGGTCAGGCGCGGCTGGCGGAGATCGCCTACCGGAAGGTCACCGGCAACAAGCCTTAAAGTTCCGCTCATGAGCGAACACTTCGGGACACTTTCCGACGGTACGGCCGTGCATCGCTGGACCCTGGAGCGCGCGGGCGTACGGGTGCGGGTGCTGTCGTACGGCGGGATCGTGCAGTCGGTCCAGGTGCCGGACCGGGACGGGCGGACGGCGGACGTGGTGCTCGGGTTCGCCCGGCTGGACGGCTATCTGGAGCACCCCGGGCCGTACTTGGGCGCCCTGGTCGGGCGCTACGCCAACCGGATCGCGGGCGGCCGCTTCCCGCTCGACGGACTGACGTACGCCCTCGCGCAGAACGACGGGCCGAACTCGCTGCACGGCGGTGAGCGCGGCTTCGACAAGCGGGTGTGGGACGTGACGCCGGTCGAGCACGGCGTACGCCTCAGCCGGGTCAGCCGGCACGGCGAGGAGGGCTTCCCGGGGCGGCTGGAGGTCTCGGCGACCTACCTTCTCGACGCCACCGGCGCGCTGCGGATCGCGTACGAGGCCGTCACCGACGCCCCGACCGTGGTGAACCTGACGAACCACTCCTACTGGAACCTGAGCGGGTCCGGCAACGCGGGCGGGCACGAGCTGCGGATCGCCGCCGGGCGCTACACACCGGTGGACGGCGACGCGATCCCGACGGGGATCGCCCCGGTCGAGGGGACCCGGTTCGACTTCCGGTCGGTCCGCAAGACCGGCTCCGGCTACGACCACAACTTCGTCCTCGACAAGGGCGTGACCGGCACGCCGGTGGAGGTCGCGGAGCTGTCCGACCCGGCGTCCGGGCGGGTGCTGACGGTGGCGACCACCGAGCCGGGGCTTCAGCTCTACACCGCCGAGCACCTGAGCGGGCCGTTCGCGCCCGGGGACGGTGTCGCGCTGGAGACGCAGCACTTCCCGGACTCGCCGAACCGTCCGGAGTTCCCGAGCACCGTGCTGCGGCCGGGTGAGGTGTTCCGCTCGGAGACGGTGTACGGCTTCTCGGCGCGCTGAGCCCGCGGGGGCCCCTGAGCCCCGGCCCGGATGTCAGGTCCCGGACCGGGGCTGCTCTGCGGGACGAATCGTCCAGGATCAGACAGTAGTCGTCAGCGTGATCCTGCGGTCCGCGATCGAGCGGCCCGCCTGGATCTCGTACGAACCCTTCACAAAAGACCACGCGCCCCTCGCCTCGTCCCAGATCTCGAACGCCCGGCGCGGGAGCTCGACGACGGCCTCGGCGCTCTCCCCCGGCCCCGCCTCGACGCCCGCGAAGCCGGCCAGCCAGCGCGCCGGTCGCTCGGCTCCGGCGTCGGCGCCGGGACCGCGGGGGGCGACGTACAGCTGCACGACCTCCCGGCCGGGGCGCTCGCCGGTGTTGCGGACGCGGACCCGCACCGTCGTACCGTCGATCTCCAGGGACTCGTACGTCCATCGGGTGTAGCCGAGGCCGTGGCCGAAGGGGTACGTCGGTGTCCTGCCCGCCTTCTCCCAGGCGCGGTAGCCGATGAAGACGCCCTCCGCGTAAGGGAGTTCACCGTCGACGGGGACGACCTGGGTGACCGGGGCGTCCGCCAGCGGGCCCCAGGTGGTGGGCAGCCGGCCGCCCGGCTCGTGCGCCCCCGTGAGCACGTCGGCCAGGGCGGCGCCGCCCTCCTGGCCGGGGAACCAGGTCAGCAGCACCGCCGCCACCTGGTCGCGCCAGGGCAGTTCCACCGGGGAGCCGACGTTGACCACCACGACCGTGTGCGGGTTGGCGGCCGCGACGGCGCGCACCAGGTCGTCCTGGCGTCCGGGCAGGCGCAGGTCGGCGCGGTCGAAGCCCTCGGACTCGACGCGTTCGGTGGTGGCGACCACGACGACGGCCGTGTCGGCGGCGCGGGCGGCCCGGGCGGCCTCGGCGATCAGCTCGTCGGGGTCGCGCCGGGGCTCCTGGTGGGCGAGGGCGAAGGTGACGGCCTTCATGGGCACGCCCTCGGGGAGGTCGATGACGTGGGTGAGGGAGACCTCGACCGGCTCGCCCGCGGTGAGTTCGGCCCGGGCGCGCGGGACGGGGGCGCCGAAGAAGGCGCCGAAGGGGTCGCCGTCCTTGGCGGGGCGCTGGACGTCGTCGTAGTACGTGGTGCCGTCGACGGTGAGGGTGAACGCGCCCACGCCCTTCAGGCCGAACGTGTGCGTGCCGGTGTCGCGCGGGGTGAAGGTGCCGGTCAGTTCGACGGTGCGCAGGCGGTCGGGGGTGACGCCCTCGGGGAGGTCGGTGCCCATCCAGTGGATCTGGCCGTCCGGGGCGAAGGCCGTGCCGATGATCTCGCCGTCCGCGTCGCGGCAGATCGCGCGCAGGGTGAAGCCCTTCGAGGCGACGGCCAGTTCGGTGTTGGGGTCGGCGCCGACGGCGTAGCGCACCGAGCCCTCGGGGAGGGCGGCGGTGAGGCCGTCGAGCGGGGAGACGACATGGTCGGGGAAGACGGTGGCGGAGCCGCCGCCGAGCACGCGGGCGTCGCGGGCGGCGGCGCCGATGAGGGCGACCGTGCCGGGCCGGAGCGGCAGCGCGCCCTCGTTGCGGACCAGGACGAAGGAGCGGCGGGCGATCTCGCGGGCCAGGGCCGTGCCGTCGACGGGGGCCGGAAGGTCGGCGACCACCGGGTCGGCGCCGTCCAGGACGCCGACCCGGGCGGCGAGGCGCAGGACGTTGCGCACGGCGTCGTCGACCTTCGCCTCCTCGGCCCCGCCGTCCCGCACGGCCCGCGCGAGGGCCTCGCCGTAGACGGTCCGCGGGCCGGGCATGGCGATGTCGAGGCCGCCCCCGATGGCACCTGTGGTGGAGCGGGCGGCGGTCCAGTCGGAGACGTTGATGCCGTCGAAGCCCCACTCGCCGCGCAGGACCTCGTTCACGAGGTGGTGGTGCTCGGTCATCGTGGTGCCGTTGACCGAGTTGTAGGCGGTCATGATGCCCCAGGGGTGGGCGTTCTCGACGATCGCCTCGAAGGGCGCGAGGTAGAGCTCGCGCAGGGCACGTGCGCCGATGACGTTGTCCACCGTGAAGCGGTCGGTCTCGGCGTCGTTGGCGACGAAGTGCTTGACGGTGGTGGCCACGCCGCCGGACTGCACCCCCTGGACGTAGCCGCCGCCGATCCGCCCGGTGAGGTACGGATCCTCGCTGTATGCCTCGAAGTGGCGGCCGCCGAGCGGGGACCGGTGCAGGTTGACCGTGGGGGCGAGCAGGACGTGGACGCCCTTGCGGCGGGCCTCCTGGGCGAGCAGGGCGCCGGCCCGTCGGGCCAGGGCGGGGTCCCAGGTGGCGGCGAGGGCGGTGGGCGAGGGCAGGGCGACGGACGGGTCTCCGGCGGTCCAGTGCACACCGCGTACGCCGATCGGGCCGTCGGACATGACGAGGGAGCCGAGGCCGATCTCGGGGAGGGCGGCCAGGGTCCAGGAGTCCTGGCCGGCCAGGAGGCGCGCCTTGGCGTCGAGGTCCAGCTTGCCCAGGGCGGCCTCGACGGCTGCCTCACGGGCCTGGTCGGCCGGGGTGGTGCGCGGGGATCCCGCCATGGGGTGTGCCTCCTCGTTGAAGTCCGTGCGGTGGCTGACGTCCGTGCAGTGCCTCCATCGTGCATCGGTCACCTGGCGACCGGTAGGTTTTGTTATCTCTCCGTTATCTTAGGGCGGGGTCCATGTCGTACGGTGACGCCATGAGCGGTCGGGTCAGGAGCGAGGAACGGCGGGCCGAGATCGTGCGGGCCGCCCTGGAGGTGATCGCCGAGCGCGGATACCGGGGCGCGAGCCTGGCCGCCGTGGCGGAGCGGGTGGGGCTGACGCAGCAGGGGCTGCTGCACCACTTCCCGACCAAGGACGCGCTGCTCGTCGCCGTGCTGGAGGAGCGGGACCAGTGGGACGCGGTGCCGGACGGCCGGTGGCGGGTCGAGCTGCTGGCGTCGCTGGTCGAGTACAACGCGATGCGGCCCGCCATCATCCAGACCTTCTCCGCGCTGCTCGGCGAGAGCGTCACGGAGGGGCATCCGGCGCGGGCCTACTTCACGGAACGGTACGCACGGGTGCGGGAGAGCATGGCGGACGTGCTGCGTGCCGAGTACGGCGACCGGCTGCCGAACGGGCTCACGCCGGAGCGCACCGCGCCGCTGCTGGTGGCGGTGATGGACGGGCTCCAGTACCAGTGGCTGCTGGACCCGGAGTCGGTGGACATGCCGGGGGCGTTCCGGGACTTCCTGGCGATGCTGGGCGAGAAGTGACGGCGTGACCGCAGCCGCGGGCGCCCGTCGCGTCACACACCATGGCGTGGACCTCTTCCGTCACGGGATACTGCGACCGTTCCCGCACCCCACTGCGACGGAAGGACCCAAGTCCCCTTGAAACCCATACGTGTTGGTATCGGCGTTCTCGGATGTGCGCTCGTGGCGGGGCTCGTGGCCCCCGCCTCCGCGTCGGCGCGGCCGGCGGTCACGGTCGAGGAACAGCGGCTGGAGCGGGCCGCGCCGCAGGAGATCCTGCGGCGGTCCGGATTCGACGCGGTGGCACCGGAGTTCGCCGAGGCGCTGAACGGTGCCCGGTCCTACGGGCAGGCCCGCCGGATCGTCGTACGGGACGGGGCGGCGCTGTGGCGGCGGGCGGTGGAACGGGCGCAGGGGCGGGGGCCGGCCGCGGGGGATCTCAGCCGGGACGACGACCGGCCGCTGTACTGGGCCCGGTTGGGCATGACGCGGGAAGTACGGGGCTGGGAGCCGGCGTTCGGGCTGGGTGAGCGGCAGCGGACGGCGCTGCTGGACGCGCTGGAGCGGACTTCGCGCGGGCAGGACGACATCGCCTACCCGTCGCGCGGCAAGGGCATGAAGCGGATCCTGGTCACCGGGTTCGACCCGTTCACCCTGGACCGGGACGTGCGGATCTCCAATCCGTCCGGCGCCACCGCACTCGCCCTCGACGGCACGGTGATCCGGACCGCGGACGGGCCGGCGCGGGTGGAGACCGCCGTGTTCCCGGTGCGCTGGCGGGATTTCGCCGGGGGCACCTCCCAGGCGTTCGGCTCTGGGGAAGGCGTGGTGGAGCGGACGCTGCGGCCGTACCTGCCGAAGGTCGATCTCTTCACGACGGTGAGTCAGGGCCGGGTCGGGCGCTTCGACATCGAGCGGACCAACGGGGCCTGGCGGGGCGGCTTCGCGGACAACGAGAACATCGGCCGGACGGAGACGATCCCCGTCACCGACCCGGCCTCGCAGCCGCAGTGGACGTCGACGACGCTGCCGTACGCGGCGATCGTGGCGGCCGGCACCGGGCGCTTCCCCGTGTACGACAACACCTCCGTGACCGAGATCCCGGCGGGCGGCACCGAGGCCGTCGTACGGCCGGACGGGCCGACCCCCGGGTCGACGGCACGCGCCGGGGGCGGCGGAGACTACCTCTCCAACGAGATCGCCTACCGCGCGACGCTGCTGCGGGACCGGCTGGGGCTGCACGGCACGCTGCCGGGCGGGCATGTGCACACGCCGGTGCTCCAGTTCGCCGCGGACAACACCACGGAGGTCACCGACCCCGAGTTCGTCCGCAACCGGCTCGACATCATCGCGCAGGTACGGGCGATCGTGACCGCCGCCGTCGACGCTAGTGCGACGGGGCGAACGCGAGGCTGACGCCGAGGCCGGCCAGGGCGGCTCCGATCACCTTGTTGAGGACCTTCTGGCCGCACAGCGTCAGGGTGCGCATCCGGTCCTGCGAGAAGAAGACGGCGACGACGCCGAACCACAGCAGGTGGGCCAGCGACATGAACAGGCCGTAGCCCACCTGCTGGGGGATCGGCGTGCCGGGGCCCACGACCTGGGCGAAGGTCGAGACGACGAAGAGGGTCGTCTTCGGGTTCAGGACGTTGGTGAGGAAGCCGGCGCGCAGGGCCGCGAACGGGGTGAGGCCACCGGCCTGCTCGAGGTCGACCTGGAGCTCGCCCCGGCTGCGGAAGGTGCGCACGCCGATGTGGACGAGGTAGGCGGCGCCGACCAGCTTGATGACCGTGAAGAGGAAGGTGGACGAGGCGATCAGCAGACCGACGCCGAGCATCGTGTAGGTGACGTGCACCAGGACCCCGGCGGCGACGCCCACCGCGCCGAGCAGGCCGGTGCGGCGGCCGTGCAGATAGCTGTTGCGGACGACCATCGCGAAGTCGGCGCCGGGGCGATCACCGCGAGGACGGTGATGACGGCGACGGCGAGCACCTCGGTCACCGGGTGACCTCCCGGTCACCGTCCTTCTTCAGGGCCACCTCGGCGATCTCCTCGCCGCGCAGGTCACGGGCGAGCAGGGTGGCGCCCGCGACCGCGCCCGGCATCAGGAAGACGGCGACGAAGGGGACGAGGAAGGCGAGAGCGAGGGGTGTGCCGAAGCCCCAGATCAGGGTCTTGCGGGAGCGCAGGAGGGCGAGCCGGTCACGGAGTTCGACGCCGCGGCGCTGAAGGGCGACGGAGGTGAGTTCCTCGGTGAGGAAGAAGCCGGTGACGAAGAGGCCGATCACAGGAACGGCGGTCTGGCCGGCCACCGGGACGAAACCGAGGGCGAAGAGCAGCACGCCCCACATGGCGGCGCGGGCCAGGACGCGCAGGCTGTCGCGCGCCGAGATCCACAACTCCCGGTACAGGGGCAGGCCGGAGACGGGCGCGGTGCCGTCCGGGGAGACGTCACGGTCGACCGACTCGGACAGGGCCTCGTAGAAGGGCTGGCCGACCAGGAGCGTGACGGCCGTGAAGGTGATGACGGCCAGCAGCAGGGCGAGGGCGAACAGGACGGCCGTGAGGAAGCCGCGGAACAGGCCGAGCCAGGGGCTCGACCAGTCGTCGGCGAACGGGGTCGACCAGTCGACGAAGTCCTCGCCCCACCACGCCAGCGCCACCAGGGCCGCCGCGTAGAGGACGAGGGTGATAAGGCCGGGAAGCAGCCCGAAGCCGTACTTCTTGCCGTGCCGGGCCACCCATCGCTGGCCCTTCAGGAGATAACCGAAACCCACCCCGAGATCGCGCATGGGGGGAACTTTATCGGGGCGTGCGCCATCCGGGGCAACGGCGGGCATCGGCGACACCAAGACCCTCTTGTTGCGGTTGAGTCGAACAGGTACACCTCGCCGTACCGATCTCAGGAACCCCGGAGGAGGTACGCGTGCGCATCACGAGAACGACCTCTGCGAGAACCGTCCTGATTGCCGCTCTCGCCCTCGGCACGGCCGGCTCGCTCCTGCTGGCCGTCCCCGGCCCGGCAGGCGCGGACGACGACGCCGTCACCAGGGCGGACACGGAGGCCCCCGCCCTCGACTCCAGCCCCGCCAAGTCCCCGGCGAGCGCCGCCCGTCAGGCGTTCGCCGAGCCCGTTCCCGATCTGTCGGACACCTCCCGTGGCTACCCGCGCGAGCAGCAGCTCCCCGCGGACCCCGTGAACCCGGGCGACAAGTCCCTCAAGCTGGGCCTCATCCCGTACCACGCCATCGCGCCGAAGCTGAACGCGCTGCAGCGCCTGGGCGACCGGGTGAGCGTCGAGGTCGCGGGGCGCTCGGCCGGCGGCCACCGGCTCTATCTCGTCACCGTCACCGCCCTGGAGACGGCCCCTCAGACCCGCGAGCAGACGCGGCTGCGCGAGCTCATCGAGAACGCGCCGGCCACGGCCGCGAAGGACCCGCGCGTCAAGTCCTCCTACAAGACGCCCGTGTTCTTCAACAACAACATCCACGGCAACGAGTGGGAGGGCACCGACGCCTCCCTGAAGCTCGTCGAACGGCTCGCGACGGCGGACGACGCGCGCACCAGGGATCTGCTCGCGCACAGCCGCCTGTACTTCAACATCACCGCCAACCCGGACGGCCGGATCGCCGGAACCCGGACGAACGCGAGCGGGTTCGACCTCAACCGGGACCTCGTCACCGCCTCCCAGCCGGAGGCGCGGGCGATGCGGCAGATCATGGTCGACAAGCAGCCGGCCGTCCTGCTCGACCTGCACGGCTACGTCAACGGCACCCTCATCGAGCCCACCACCCCGCCGCACGGCGAGAACTACGAGTACGACCTCTTCCTGAAGCACACCTACGCCAACGCCCTCGGCATGGAGGCCGCCGTCAACGGCCTCGGCCACACGCCCGCGAAGGACGGCGTCGAGCCCGCGCAGATCCCGTTCCGGGACCAGGAGGAGGGCTGGGACGACTGGCCGCCCGTCTTCACCCCGCAGTACGGGGCCTTCCACGGCGCGGTCGCCGCGCACACGGTGGAGATCCCGCTCCAGGTGAACAACAGCGCCTACGACTCCCTGCCGCAGGCCGAGTTGCGCCGCCGGTCCGAGATCAACGTGGCCGTCGCGGGTGCCGCCCTCGACGCGACCCTGGACTACGTGCGCGACAAGCACCGCACGCTGGTCGCCGACCAGATCGAGGTCTTCCGGCGCGGCTTCGCCGGGGCCGCGCAGGTGCCGGTGTCCGAGGAGACCGTGCCCGGGGTCCCCGGCATCGGTCCCGAGGACGTCTACACCACCACTTTCCCCCGCGCCTACGTCATTCCGGTGGGCGGCGGCCGGCGCTCCCCCGCCGCCGCCTCCCGTCTGGTCGGCCATCTGCTCGCGGGGGACGTCCGCGTGGGCCGCGCGACGCACTCCTTCCGGCTCTCCGGCCGCTGGTACGCCAAGGGCTCGTACGTCGTCGACATGCGCCAGCCCAAGCGCGGTCTCGCCAACGTGCTGCTGGCCGACGGGCGGGACATCAGCGCCGAGGTGTCGACGATGTACGACATCTCCGGCTGGAGCCTCGGCCGGCTGTGGGGCGCCACCGTCGAGCCGGTGAGCGAGCTGTCCGCCGTACGGCTGCAACCGGTGCGCGAGGCAGCGCGCGTGGGGTACGTCGCCCCGCGCGGCGACCTGCGGCTGCGCCTCGACGATCCGCGCGAGGTCGCGGCCCTCAACTCCCTGCTCGCCCAGGGCGTAAGGGTCCGGCAGGCGGCCGACGGCAGCGCGCTCGTGCCGGGTTCGGCCCGGCGGCGGGCGACGGCCGCGGCCCGCGCCCACGACGTCGCCTTCGACGCCACACGGCTGACCGGCGGCACCCCGCTGACGCGGGTACGGGTGGCGGCGGCCGTCACCTCGGGTGAGCTGTTCGCGCTGCGCGAGATGGGCTTCGAGGTGACGCCGGTGTCGGCCGGGGTGCTGAACGCCGGCTTCGACTGGTCGGTAGTGAACGTGCTGTTCGTGTCCGCGGGGCTGGCGTACGACGACCTGAACCCGGCGGCGCGGCAGGCTCTCGGCCGCTTTCTCGACGGTCACGGTCTGGTCGGGCGCGGGGCGGCCGGGGCGGAACTCAACGCCGGGGCCGGGCTGCTGCCGGTCAAGCCCGTCGAGGGCAACGGGGACGCCAACGGGGTGGTGCGGGTGGTGAACGCGGGAGGCCGGATCACCGCAGGTGCGCCGGAGCACACCTTCGTCTACGCGCCGCTGTGGTTCACGGATCTCGGACCCGGGGTGCGTGTGGAACAGTCGTACGCGACCGGGAATCCGCTCGTGTCGGGTCACTGGCGCGCCCTGCCGGACGGCACCGGCGGCCCCGGGGCCGCGGCGGGACGGGCGTCGGTGATCAGTGGCCCGCACGCGGTGCTCTTCGGGACGGAACCACTCTTCCGTGATCACCCCAAGGGGGAATTCGCTCAGGTCGGACGGGCATTGTTCACCTTGGCGACCAGGTAGGCCACGGCACACACGCGAGCAGCGGACGGCCGAGGAGGCAAAGGGAGATCGGATGACGCAGGAGATCCACGGCACCGTCGCCGACGGCTACGAGGAGGTGCGCGCGGAGTTCGCCGCGTTCGTGGCCCGGGAGCGGGCGGACTACGAGGGGCAGTTGTGCGCCTACGTGCACGGGCGGCGGGTCGTCGACCTGTGGGCGGGTCCGGACGGCGCCTCGGCCGAGTCGCTGCACGGCGTCTTCTCGTCCACCAAAGGCGCCGCCCACCTCGTCGTCGCGCTCCTCGTCCAGGACGGCACGCTCGAACTGGACCGGAAGGTGACCTACTACTGGCCGGAGTTCGGCGCCGAGGGCAAGAGCGCGCTGACCCTGCGCGAGCTGCTCACGCACCGGGCGGGGCTGATCGGGCTCGACGCCGGGTTCACCGAGGAGGAGCTGGCCGACGACCGGATGATCGCCGAGCGGCTCGCGGACCAGCGGCCGTTCTGGCGTCCCGGCACGGCGTTCGGCTACCACGCGCTGGTGATGGGCGCGCTCGCCGGTGAGGTGGTGCGCCGGGCCACGGGCCGCACCCTCCAGGAGGTGTACGAGGAGCGGGTGCGCGCCCCCCACGGGCTGGACTTCTTCCTCGGGCTGCCCGCCGCCGAGGAGGTCCGCTTCCGGTCCGTGCAGCCGATGCTGCCGACGTCCGAACAGCAGGCCGTGCTGGACGCCCAGCCGACCGGGCCGCACACGCTCACCGCGATCGCCTTCAACTCGCATGTGGGCGACCCGGGCGAGCTGGTGGACCACGCCAACTCCCGCCTGGTGCGCGCCAAGGGACCGGCGTCGGCGGGCGGCGTGGCATCGGCGCGCGGACTCGCCGGGATGTACGCGGCGGCGATCAGCGAGGTGGCCGGGCGGCCGCCGCTGCTGAAGCCGGACACGGTCGCCGAGGTCGGCCAGATCCACGCCGTCGGCCACGACCTGGTGGCGCGGACCCACAAGGCGTTCGGTCTCGGCTTCCAGGCGACGGCGGAGAACTGGTACCCGTTCCTGGGCGCGGGCGCCTTCGGGCACAGCGGGGCCGGCGGTTCGCAGGCCTTCGCGGATCCACGCAGCGGGCTGGCGTACGGGTACACGCGGCGGCGCTGCGCGTTTCCGGGCGGGGCGGCACCGGAGAACGAACGGTTCGTCCGGGCGGCGCACCGGGCGGCCCTGTGAGGGTGGCTCCGGCCGCCTGACCCCGGTTCAGGCCGTCCGGCCCCGAAGGAGGAGCGAAGGCCGCACCCCTCGTCCTGGGGTGCGGCCTTCGTCGTGCGCGACGGGTCGCCGTCAGACGAGCGTCACGGTGATGTTCCCGCGGGTCGCCTTGGAGTAGGGGCAGACCTGGTGGGCCTTCTCGACCAGCGCCTTCGCGGTCGTCTCGTCGACGCCCGGGATGTCCGCCGAGATCTCGACGATGATCCCGAAGCCGTCGTCGTTCTTGCCGATGCCGACCTTCGCGGTGACGGTCGACCCGGAGATGTCGGCGTTCTCCTGCCGGGCGACGACGCCGAGGGCGCCCTGGAAGCAGGCGCTGTAGCCGGCGGCGAACAGCTGCTCCGGGTTGGTGCCGGAGCCGCTGCCGCCCATCTCCTTCGGCGGGTTCACCACGACGTCGAGCTTGCCGTCGTCGGTGGCGACCCGGCCGTCGCGGCCGCCCTGAGCGGTGGCGACGGCGGTGTACAGGACGTCGGACTGCTGAATGGGCATGCGGTGGTCTTCCTCCTCGGTCCGCCCGGGACTCGCGCCCACGATCCCTGACGATTTCGGAAAGAAGTTACCGCATATCGGAAATCCAGGGAAGAGTGAGGCGGGGAGGCACCGGCCTGGCTCCCCGGAAGTACGCCGGAGGTACGCCGGGGGTACGCCGGGGGCCGCGTCTCCCCCGAGGGGGTGAGATGAGGGATCACCGCGCAGAGGGACGTGGCCGACGATCTCCGCGACCTAGCCTCGGCTCCATGAATCGACCGCCTCGCGGCGTCGCCGCCGCGTTACTCGGACTGTCCCTCGCGCTGCTCGGCTCGGGGACCACGCACGCCGCGCCCGCACCGCCGGGCGCCTCGGAGCACGTCCGCCTCGAACTGCCGCGTCCCACCGGCCCGTTGTCCGTGGGCCGCGACACCCTGCACCTGGTGGACACCGGGCGGACCGACCCGTGGGTGGCGGAGGCCGGCGCGCGGGAGCTGATGGTGTCGCTGTACTACCCGGCGCGCGCCGGACACGGCCGGACCGCGCCGTACATGACGACCGAGGAGGCCCGGGCCTTCCTGGAGAGCCGGGACCTGGCCGAGGTGGTGCCCGCCCGGACGCTCGCCGGCACCCGCACGCACGCCCGCGCCGGCGCGCCGCCGGTGCGTGGGAAGTTCCCGCTGGTGGTGCTCTCCCCCGGGTTCAGCGTCGGTCGCGCCACCCTCACGCTGCTCGCCGAAGAGCTGGCGAGCCGGGGGTATGTGGTGGCGGCCGTCGACCACGCCTACGAGTCGGCGGGCACGGCGTTCCCGGGTGGCCGGCTGCTTGGGTGCGTGGCGTGCGAGAAGGCACCCGAGCGCGGGTACGCGGCCGTTGCCCGGGGCCGCGCCCAGGACGTCCCCTTCGTGCTGGACCGGCTGACCGACACCCGTCGGCCGGCCTGGCGGCACGCGGGCCTGATCGACCGGACGCGGATCGGCATGGCCGGCCATTCCATCGGCGGCGCGTCCGCCGCCTCCACCATGGCCGGCGACCAACGCGTCCGGGCGGGCGTCGACCTGGACGGCACCCTCTTCGACCCGGTACCGGCCGGCGGTCTGGACGGCAGGCCGTTCATGCTGGTCGGCGCCGACCGCGAGGACGACGCCTCGTGGGTGCGGGACTGGCCGCGCCTGGACGGCTGGAAGCGCTGGCTGACGGTGGCCGGCTCGGGGCACTTCACCTTCACGGACGTGCCCGTGCTGGGCGACCAGCTGGGGCTCCTGTCCCCGCAGGAGCCCCAGTCGGGCGAGCGCTCGCAGCAGATCACGCGCGCCTACGCGGCGGCCTTCTTCGACCTCCATCTGAAGGGCATCGCCCAGCCGCTGCTTGACGGCCCCTCACCGCGCCACCCGGAGGTGGCCTTCCACGAGTGACCGGCGCACGCCACCGGGGCCCTCGGCGCGCGAGCCCGCGCTCAGAGCTTGACGATCATCTTCCCGGTGTTGTCGCCGCGCAGGACGCCGAGGAAGGCCTCCAGGTTGTTCTCGATGCCCTCGACGACGGTCTCGCGGTACTTGAGGGCACCCGAGGCGACCCAGGGGCCGACCTCCTGGACGAACTGCGGCTGGAGGTCGTAGTGGTCGCCGACCAGGAAGCCCTCGATGCGGCCGCGGGTCTGGATCAGGCGGGCGAGGTTGCGCGGGCCGGGAGCGGGCTCGGTGTTGTTGTAGACCGAGATCATGCCGCAGATCGCGATGCGGCCGCCCTGGTTCAGGGAGCCGACGGCCGCCTCCAGGTGGTCGCCGCCGACGTTGTCGAAGTAGACGTCGATGCCGTCGGGGGCGGCGTCGCGCAGCTGCTCGCTCACCGGCCCCGCCTTGTAGTTGAAGGCGGCGTCGAAGCCGTACTCCTCGACGAGCAGTTTGACCTTCTCGTCGGACCCCGCGGAGCCGATGACCCGGGAGGCGCCCTTGAGCTTCGCGATCTGCCCGACCTGGCTGCCGACGGCACCGGCGGCGCCGGACACGAACACCACGTCGCCCTCCTTGAGGGCGGCGGTGCGCAGCAGACCGGCGTAGGCGGTGAGCCCGGTCATGCCGAGGACGCCGAGGTACGTCGACAGGGGCGCCGCCTGCGGGTCGACCTTGACGGCGTTCTTGGCGTCGAAGGCGGCGTACTCGCGCCAGCCGAAGAAGTGCAGGACGTGGTCGCCGACGGCGAAGCCCTCGGCGCGGGAGGCGACGACCTCGCCGACGGCGCCGCCCTGCATGACCTTGCCCAGCTCGTAGGGCGCGGCGTAGGACTTGGCGGCGCTCATGCGGCCGCGCATGTAGGGGTCGACGGAGACATACAGGTTCCGCACCAGGACCTGTCCCTCACCCGGCGTGGGCATCGGGGCCTCGACCAGGGCGAAGTCCTCGGGCTTGGGCCAGCCGACGGGGCGGGCGGCCAGGTGCCATTCGCGGTTGACGTCAGGGAGGGCGGGGGTGTCGGTCATGGGGGCACCTTTCCTGGGCTTCGGGCTCATGCGTCGGCACCGGATACTTCAGTACCTGAAACAACGATGCGCTTTGACATTTCATGCTGTCAAGTAACGGGGTACCCTGGACGGCATGGCCACACCTCACAGCACCCGCCCCGACGCGCTGACCATGGAGGTCGTCGACCTGATCGGCTCGGTCGTGGCCCGGTACCACGAGGAGTACGAGGAGGCGGCCGCCGACCACGCGCTGACCGGCGCCCAGGCGAAGCTGCTCAGCCTGCTCTCCCTGGAACCGCTCCCCATGCGCAAGCTGGCCCACAAGCTCAAGTGCGAGCCGTCGAACGTCACGGGCATCGTGGACCGCCTCGAATCGCGGGACCTGGTGGAGCGCCGCCCGGATCCGGCCGACCGCCGGGTGAAGCTGGCGGCGGCGACCGACGAGGGCCGCCGGGTGGCCCGCAGCCTGCGCGACTCGCTGCGCTTCGCCCGCGAGCCGCTGGCGGGGCTGAGCGAGCAGGAGCGGCGGACGCTGCGGGACCTGCTCCAGCGCATGGTGGCGGTCGACGGCTGAGCCTCGCCCGGCCTCGGGGGGGCGGGCATGGGCCGGGTGCGCTGCGCCATCACGCCTTCCGGGTGGCGGCGGGCGCGAACCGCCGCACGGTTGCTGGGCCGCGGACGCGGCACGTCCTTAGCCTCGGCGCATGGCGACCCTGTGGGACCTCATGCGCGACTGCATCCCCGACGACCACGCCCGTCAGGTCACGTCCCGCTACTACCTGGACGAGGTCATGACCTCGCCGGGCGCGCCGGACCGGGTGGTCGACCTCGGGTGCGGGCGGGGCGCGTCCGTCGCGCTCTTCCGCAGACACGATCCGAAGGTGCGATGGGTCGGCGTGGACATCCGGGACTCTCCGGAGTCCCGGCAGCACCGGCCCGGCGGGGATCCGCTGGTCCACTTCGACGGTGTCCGCCTGCCGTTCCGCTCGGACACCGTGCCGCTGATCTACTCGCACCAGGTCTTCGAGCACGTCTCGCACCCGCGTGAGCTGCTGGCGGAGATCGGCCGGGTACTGCGGCCGGGCGGGCTGTTCATCGGCAGCACGTCCCAGTTCGAGCCGTACCACTCCTTCAGCCTGTGGAACTACACGCCGTACGGATTCCGGGTGCTGGTCGAGGAGGCCGGACTGGCCCTGAAGGAGATCCGGCCGTCCCTGGACGGGGTGACACTGATCATGCGGTCCTACGGCAACGGCCCGAAGCAGGAGTACGGGCGGTACTGGAACGAGGAGTCCCCGCTCAACGTCGAGATCGACAGCTGGGCGGAGCAGACCGGACGGCGCACGGCGCTGGTGAACCTGCGCAAGCTGACGTTCTGCGGTCAGTTCGTGTTCCGGGTCGTCAAACCGGAGCGAGCGGCCTGAACCCGACGGGTCCGGCCGCCCGCCCGGACCCGTCAGCGGGACACCAGCAGCTCCGTCCAGTCCCGGGCGACCCGGCGCAGCGAGAACTGTTCCCGCACCTGGGTGCGGGCCAGTTGCCCGGCGTCCCGCCAGCCCTCCTCGCCCAGCCCGGCGAGAGCGTCCGCCATCGCCTGAGGGTCCTGGTGGATCCACCGCCGGTCGTAGATCTCGTCCGCCCCGGGCCACGGCAGCAGCGCGGGCACCGCGGCGGAGGCCATGCCCTCGGCCGGGGCGAGATGGAAGCTCTCGTCGTCGCTGGTGGACAGCACGTTCCCGACCCGGCGGAGCCAGCCGGCCACGTCCGCGCCGAAGTCGTCGAAGACCACCGCCCCGTCGAGCAGCGGCGAGGTCTGCATACGGCGCAGTACGGCGTCGTAGTGCGCGCGCTCCTCGGGCTTGTTCCAGATCCACCAGTACTCCCAGGGTGGCTTGGACTTGACGGAGAGGTGCCAGCGGCGGTCCCGGGCGCGCAGCGCCTCCAGCACGTCGAGGCCCAGGTCCATGCGCTTGCGGCTGGGCGCGATGCCGATCATGCCGAGCCGGAAGCGGGCGCCGGGCGCCTTGGGGCGGTCGAGCTGGTCGGTGTCCACCCAGTTCGGGATGACCGTCACCTTGGACTCCGGCCAGCCGGTCAGCTCCAGGGTGCGGCGGGCGTAGGAGGAGCTGACGCAGATGACCTGGTCGACGGCGTCGATGTCGACCTGCGCGGGCCACTCGGCGTCCAGTTCGAAGCGGTGCAGCCGGACGATCAGCCGGCTGTCCTGCCGCTTGTGGCGGCTGTACCAGACGGCGGCCGGGCCGCACCACTCGACGACCACGACGTCGGCCCACCCGGCGAGTTCCCGGCTCGCGGCCGGATCGTGCCGGGACAGCGCCGGCCAGGCGTCGACGCGTACGTCGAGACCGGGCACCGTGCGGAAGTGGTCGAGGAGCCGGGAGAGGAACTTCAGGTCGTGGCCCGCGACGCCGACCCGCAGGGGCCGCGGCCGGGCGGTCACGGCGGCCGGCGCCTCGGGGAAGGCCTGGTCGAGCTGGGCGCGCCAGCGTTCGGCGGCCGCCCGGAGCGTGTAGTGGGAGGCGGCCTCCCGGCAGCGTTCGGCGGCGAGCCGCCGGGCCTGCGGCTCGCGCACGGCACGCGCGACCGTCTCCACGGCGTCGTCGAGTCCGGCGTGCCCGGTCACGAACAGCGGATAGTCGCCGCCGAGCAGCGCCTCGTGGGCGGGGGTGCGGTTGAGCACGACGGGCAGCCCGAGGGCGCCGAACTCCAGGACCTTGGTGGACAGTTCGAGGCTCGCGTCCAGCGCGGGCTCGCGCCAGCCGAGGCCGAGGTCGCAGTCGGACGCGATGCGCATGGCCTCCTCGCGCGGCTGCCCGCCGTGGTGCTCGACCCCCGGCGTGACGGCCAGCGCGCGGGCCATGGCGTCCTGGAACTCCGGGTGCGAGGGGTCCTCGTGGATCTTGTCGCCGACGGTGTGCAGCTCGGCCCGGACACCCTGCTCGGCGAGCAGGGCCGGCAGCCGGGTCATGGGCAGGGTGTTCCACAGCGGGGCGAACTTGCCGGTGTAGACGAGCCGGAAGGGGTCGTGGGGGTGCTCGTGCTCCGGCAGCGGGAAGCCCGGCTCGGGTACGGCGGGCGGGCTGAGCACGCACTTGCCGCAGGCCTCGGGCACGGAGGTCTCCAGCAGGCAGCGCAACTCCTCGGTCTGGCACAGCAGACGCTGGGAGGCTTCGGCGATGCGGGTGAGTTCCGCGCGGGCCCCCTCGGTCATCTCGGCGGCCGACTGCGGGATGTCGGTGAGGTAGGCCCAGATCCGTCCCTCGAAGAGGCCCTCGGCGACCATGCGCCCGACCAGGCGCCGTCCGCGCAGCACCAGCAGGTCGCAGGGCTCGTCCTGGTCGAGCTGGGCGAGCGCCTGGGAGGCCTGCACGGGCGACAGCGGCCGGTCCGACAGCCCGGACAGCAGCCGTTCCTCGTGGGGGCGGACCACCGTGACCCCGGGGAGCCCGGCCAGCGGGTCGATCAGCCGGCTGGTGAGCACGGGGGCCTTGAGGACCAGCCGGGTCCGGCAGCCGGCCCGCGACAGTGCCTGCACCGTCGACTGGGCCCAGACGGCGGAACCGTCGATGAGATTGAGGTCAACGTCGCCGTAGACGAGCGCGTTCAGTGTCCGGCTCATGTCGGCTCCTTCCCGCACCAGGCGAACAGGCGGTGTCCCTGGCGCGCCCAGGTCTCGGGCGGCGCGCCGGAGGTAAGCAGCGACCGGCGCACCAGGAGGGGGCGCAGTTCGGGAACGAAGGTGTAGTCGTCGGCGGCGGGCGTGGAGCCCACCGCGTCGGCGCCGGAGTACTCCTGCGCGCACATCAGGTCGAGCAGCAGGGTGTCCGGGCGGTCCTCGGTGAGGTCCGTCCAGTCGGCGACCCAGGGCGCGAGGGGCTCACCGGTGCGTACGGTGACGCCGGCGGCGGCGAGTTCGTCGAGTCCGGTGGGATCGGGTACGACGACCTCGGCGGGCCGGTGGCGCTGGCTCAGCACCTGCTCGGTGAGCCGGGCGATGCCGGCCCGGTCCCGTGGGTCGGCCAGCACGCAGATCCGCCGCCGGTCCAGCGGGTCGGGGGCGCCGATCCGGCGGGCCAGCTGCGACAGGCGCACCCGGGAGCTTTCCGCCCGGAACACCTCGCGCAGCCGCTGGCGGCCGCCGGCTGCCGGGTCGAGGCTGGTCAGCCGCACACCGGCGTCGGCGTCCAGCACGACGTCCCAGGCGAGCCGGGTGAGGCCGGGGGCGGCGGAGACCGGGCCGTCCCGCCACAGCACGCAGCGGCGGCCCGCCGCCCGGGTCTCCGTGAGCAGTTCGGCCAGTTTCCGGTCGAGGTCGGGGGCGAGTCCGGTGCCGGTGAGCGACCAGGGGCCCCCGCCCGTGCAGGCGCTGAGCTGGACGACCAGGGCGTCCGGGTCGGTGCGCTGCACGATCAGCCGGCCGTCGTGCGGCAGCGCCCGGTTGACCACCGCGTCCGCGGCGAGGTCCGCGGCGGTGGCGTCGGTGAGCACACCGGCGATCACCATCCGGTCGCGGGGCGTCGAGGTGAACGCCCGGTGGGCGAGGTGCATCCGCCCGTCGGGCACCGCGATCTGGGGCGCGAGTCCGGACGACGCGGGACGTGACGTCACACGGCTCGCCGTGCCCGGGACCGCGGTGCCGGGCTTGAGCCGCCCGCGCCATCGTCCGTACAGCTCGCGCAGCCCCGCCTCCGTCGCCGCGCGCGAGGACGCGGACAGCGGACGCGACTTCACCCGCCCCCGCCACAGTCCGTACAGCTCGCGGGGCAGGCGTGGCGCCTCCTGCCGGGGTGAGCGTGCGGCCGACACCAGGGCCCGGCCCACCCGCAGGGAGGTCGAGCCCTCCAGCATGGCCACCCGCGCCTCCAGCAGGCCGACGCGGTCCCGTGCCCTGTGCAGGGCGGCCGCCAGCTGGTCCTTGTCGCGTGCGGCGACGGCCAGGCGCTCGGCGAGGCCCTCCTCGTGGACGGGGCCGCGGGCGCGTTCCGCCTCCTCGGCGTCGCGTTCGAGGTCCAGCACTCGGGCCCGCAGCGAGCGGGCGACGAGGTCGGCCAGGACGTACTCGTCGGCGATCCGCAGCGCGGTGGCGAAGCCCTCCGCCGGGACGGGCCGGCCGAACCAGTCGTGCGGCGGCTGGAGTTCGTCGGTGCGCACGAACACCGCGGCCGCGTGCAGATGCACGTAGTCGAGCGGGGCGGCGCGCAGCACCTGGCAGTGGTGGGCCACCAGGGCGTCGAGCACCCGGTGGTAGGGGAGTTCGGTGCCGCGGTGGCCGAAGAGGATCAGACCGCGGCCGCCGGGGCGCATGCGTCGCAGCACGGCGAGACAGTCGGTCTCGGTGCCGTGCAGCGCCGGGTCGGGGCCGAACGACACGATCACCAGCTCGTTCTCGCCGATGTCGCGTTCGCCGTGGTGCACGGCGACGTCGTCGGGCAGATGCAGATAGGGCTCCAGGTCGAGCCCGCCGTCGGTGGCGTCCACGACGGTGGTGACGCCGTCCAGGTGAGGGTGGAGCAGATCGGTCAGGCGCATCAGCGGGTCCTCGTGAAGACGTGGAAGCCGACCTCGTTCTCGCGGAAGCCGTACGGGGTGAACAGGGTGTGCCGCAGGCCGAGGGGTTCGAGCAGCGCGGCGTACTCGTCGGCCGGGCGGTGCAGGATGTAGTCGCCACGCGGCCGGCGGGTGCCGATGTCCTCGTCGGTCAGGATCAGCCGTCCGGTGATCCGCACCAGCGAGGCCAGGTTGCGCAGGCCGGCCGCCCACTCCTCGTCGTCGAGGACGTGGAAGAGGACGTCGAGGCAGAGCACGACGTCGTACGGCCACGGGCTGCGCCACTCGTCCAGGGCGGCGACGGCGTAGCGCGGGCCGCCGCCCTCGGCGTGGGCGTGCGCGACGGCCTCCTCGCTCGTGTCGAAGGCGTCGACGCGGTGGCCGCAGCGGGCCAGGGCGCGGGCGAAGTGCCCTTTGCCGCAGCCCGCGTCGAGCACGAACAGGGGGGCCGACTCGTCGGCCAGGTCGCCGATCAGCGGCAGCAGGGCGCCGAGCCGCCTGGCGTAGAAGATCTCGTTGCCCGCGCGGTCCAGGCCGATGTGGCCGCCCGAGGCGAGGTCGTCGTGCTCGCGGTGGCGGGTGTCCCAGTACAGGCGGGTGAGCTCAGACATGGTGGTCCAGCCGGCGGACGACCTCGGCGGCGATCCGGGCCCCGGCCCGGCCGTCCCACAGGGGCGGTCCCTCCTCGGGCGCCGGCTGCCCGCCGTCCAGCACCTTGCGCAGCGCGGGGACGAGTTCGGCGTGGCCGACGAGCCGGTTGGTGCCGTGGGTGACGGTGACCGGCCGCTCGGTCGTGGTGCGCAGGGTCAGGCAGGGCACACCGAGCACGGTGGTCTCCTCCTGGACGCCGCCGGAGTCGGTGATCACGGCGGCCGCGCCGCGCACCAGGCTCATGAACTCGACGTATCCCAGCGGGTCGAGGACGTGGACGCCCGGTGCGCCGTCGAGGCCGGCCTCGCCGAGTGCCGCCCGGCCGCGCGGGTGCAGGGGGACGGCGAGGTCGAGGAGCCGGGCCGCCTCGGTCAGGGTGCGGGCGGCCGCCTTGGCCGCCTCGGGATCGTCGACGTTGGCGGGGCGGTGCAGCGTGACCACGGCGTAGCGCTCGGGCAGTCCGTGGGCGGCGCGGGCGGCGGCCGGGTCGAAGTGGTCCACATGGGTGAGCAGTGTGTCGATCATGGGGTTGCCGACGAGATGCACCCGGGCGGGGTCGACGCCCTCGCGGGCGAGGTGGCCGATCGCCTCCGGGCTGGTGGCGAACAGCATGTCGGCCAGCTGGTCGACGAGGCGCCGGTTCACCTCCTCGGGCATCGTCATGTCGAAACTGCGCAGGCCCGCCTCCACATGGGCGAGGGGCATCCCCAGCTTGGCGGCGACCAGGGCGGCCGCCAGCGTGGAGTTGACGTCCCCGTAGACCATGACGAGGGCGGGATCGCGGGCGGTCAGCTCGCCCTCCAGGGCGACGAGCAGGTCGGCGGTCTGCCGGGCGTGACTGCCGGAGCCGACACCGAGATCGGTGTCCGGTTCGGGCAGGCCGAGTTGCCGGAAGAAGATGTCCGACATCCGTTCGTCGTAGTGCTGGCCGGTGTGCACGAGCACCTGGTCGCAGCCCGCCGTGCGCAGTGCGGCGACGACCGGGGCGGCCTTGACGAAGTTCGGTCGGGTGCCGACGACGTGAAGTATGCGGCCGTTCATGTCGTACTTTCTCCGCTCTCGCCGCCTAACGTGACGGCATGTCGCGTCATATCCCCCGTGCGCTCAGTCTGGCCGCATCCGTGGCGTGGGGCGAACTGCGCCATGACCCCCTGAGGGCCGCGCTGCTGGGGGTGCGGCTGCTGCCGTCGCCCGTGCGGCGCCGGGTCCGTGAGCTGGAACGGCGGCTCGCCGGCCGGGCCCGGACGGCGGGTCCGGCCGCTGCTCCATCCGGGGTACGGGTGCCCGCTCCGCCCGGTCGTGCGGTCCGGCCGGTGCCGGGCCGGGTGCTTCATCTGGTGACCAACGGACTGCCGTTCAAGCACGCCGGTTACACCGTGCGCACCCAGAAGATCGCCGCGGCGCAGCGTGCCGCCGGACTCGATCCGCATGTGGTGACACGCGTCGGGTTCCCGGTGGCGCAGGGAGTGCTGGACGCCCGTGCGGTGCAGACGGTGGACGGTGTGCCGCAGCACCGGCTGCTGCCGCCGTGGCTGCCGTACGGGCAGGCGGCGGTACTGGCCCGCAACGCCGAGCTGGCCGGGCGGCTGGTGGAGCGGCTGCGGCCCGCCGTGCTGCACCCGGCCACCGACCACGGCAACGGGCGCGTGGCGCTGGCCCTGCGCGCGGCCTACGGGCTGCCGGTGGTCTACGAGGTGCGCGGCTTCCTGGAGGACACCTGGCTGACCCAGGCCCCGGGGCGCACGGCGGCCGACCCGAGCTACCGGGCCCGGCGCGAGCTGGAGACGCACTGCATGCGGGAGGCGGACCTGGTGCTGACGCTGGGCGCGGCGATGAAGGCGGAGATCGTGGCCCGCGGAGTGCCCGAGGAGCGGGTGCTGATCGTGCCGAACGCGGTGGACGAGGAGTTCCTGACGCCCCTGCCGGACGGGGCGCCGCTGCGGGCCCGGCTCGGCATCGCGCCGGACGACGTCGTGGTCGGCACGGTCAGCAGCCTTACTCCACACGAGGGAATCGGCACATTGCTCCATGCGGGTGCCGAGCTGAGGCGCCGCGGAGTGCCGTTGCGGCTGCTGATCGTGGGGGACGGACCGGAGCGCCCCGCACTGCTGCGGCTGGCCGGCCGGCTGGGTCTCGACGACGGGACGGCCGTGTTCACGGGTCGAGTGCCGTACGGCCAAGTCCGGGATTTCCACGCGGTGTTGGACGTTTTCGCGGTGCCGCGCACCGATGCGCGCGTGTGCCGGCTGGTGACGCCGCTGAAGCCGGTCGAGGCGATGGCGAGCGGGCTGCCGGTGGCCGCCAGCGATCTCCCCGCGCTGCGGGAACTCGTCAAGCCGGGAGCGACCGGGCAGCTCGTTCCGCCCTCGTCCGAACAGGCTTGGGCAGATGCGATCGAATTCCTTCTTTACAGTCGAAAGCGGTCCGAATGGGGTACGGCCGCTCGCGAGATCGTGGCACGCGACCGCACCTGGACGCGGGTCGCCGCGACGACCCGGGAGGCGTACCGCGCCCTCGGCTGTCTCTGAGGAGCCGCCCGGCTGTCTCGGAGGAGCCACCCGGCTGTCTCGGAGGACCGGGCCGGACCGCACAACTTCAGATCCGAGTCCGCCCACGGGACGGGAGCAGCCCTATGCAGGTCGACGAGTCCGAACCGCTCGGGGACAAGAACGCACAGCTCGGGGAATCAGAAATGGCCGGCACCGCCGAACTCGCGGTGATCGGGCTCGGCTACGTCGGGCTGCCGCTCGCGCGGGAGGCGGCGGCGGTCGGCCTGAAGGTCGTCGGCCTCGACAAGAACCCCCGGATCGCCGCCGGGCTCAACGCCGGACGCTCCCACGTCGACGACGTCTCCGACGAGGACGTCCGCGGGATGCTGGCGGCCGGCTTCCGCGCCTGCACCGACGACGGCTGTCTCGCCCGCGTCCAGACCGTGGTGATCTGTGTGCCGACCCCGCTCAACGGGGACGGCGGGCCCGATCTCAGCGCGGTCACCGCCGCCGTCCGGGCGGTCGCGGGCCGGCTGCGGCCCGGACAGCTCGTGGTGCTGGAGTCCACCACCTACCCGGGCACCACCGAAGAGGTCGTACGGCCGCTGCTGGAGGAGGTCTCCGGGCTGCGCGCCGGGCAGGACTTCGCCCTGGCCTTCTCACCGGAGCGCATCGACCCCGGCAACACCGGGCACGGGCTGCGCGACACCCCCAAGGTGGTCGGCGGCTGCACCCCCTCGTGCGCCGCCCGCGCGGTCGGCTTCTACGGCAAACTCGTCGACACGGTCGTGCAGGCGAAGGGCACCCGCGAGGCCGAGATGGCCAAGCTGCTGGAGAACACCTACCGGCACGTCAACATCGCCCTCGTCAACGAACTCGCCGTCATCAGCCACGAGCTGGGCGTCGACCTGTGGGACGCGATCCGTTGCGCCGGCACCAAGCCGTTCGGCTTCCAGGCGTTCCGGCCGGGCGCCGGGGTCGGCGGCCACTGCATCCCCATCGACCCGAACTACCTTTCCTACAAGGTGCGTTCGTCGCTCGGCTACGAGTTCCGGTTCGTCGAGCTGGCCCAGGAGATCAACCGGCGGATGCCGGAGTACGTCGTCCGCCGCGCACAGGACCTGCTCAACCACGCCGGCCGGCCGCTGCACGGCTCCCGGGTGCTGATGCTCGGGGTCACCTACAAGCCCGACGTCGCCGACCAGCGGGAGAGCCCGGCCGTGCCGGTGGCCCGGCTGCTGCGGCAGCGGGAGGCCGAGATCTCCTTCCACGACCCGCACGTCGACGAGTGGTCCGTCGACGGTGTGCCGGTCCCCCGCGTCGACGACCCGATGGCCGCCGCCGCCGGGCACGACCTGACGATCCTGCTCCAGGACCACTCCTCCTACGACCTGCCCGCCCTCGCCGACGCGGCCCGCCTGCTCTTCGACACCCGGGGGCGGATATTCCGCCCCGGTGTCGAGGTGCTGTAGCGGGCCGGGCGGAGCCGAAAGGTGCTGCTCTGATGCGGATACTCGTGGTCACCGTCGTCCACCATCCGGAGGACGCGCGGATACTGCACCGGCAGATCGCGGCCCTGGCCGAGCGCGGCCACCGGATCGTGTACGCCGCCCCCTTCGGCGCCCGTGGGGTGGTGCCGCGCCCCGGTGTCGAGGGCGTGGACCTCCCCCGGGCCGCCGGCCGGGATCGCCGGGCGGCGCTGCGTGCGGCGCGCGCCCTGCTGGCGGAGCGCGGCCCGGAGGCGGACGTGGTGCTGCTGCACGACCCGGAGCTGTTGCTCGCCCTGCCCGGCACGCTGCGCCGGTGGCGGCGCGGCGGCCGGGCCCCGGTGACCGTGTGGGACGTGCACGAGGACACGGCGGCGGCGCTGACGATGAAGCGCTGGGTGCCGGCGACCCTGCGACCGCCGCTGAAGCTGGCGGTGCGGGCGGCGGAACGCCTGGCCGAACGGCATGTGCGGCTGCTGCTCGCCGAGGACGCCTACCGGGAACGGTTCCGCCGGCCCCATCCCGTCGTGCCGAACCTCACGGCCGTGCCCGCCGCGCCGCCCGAGCCGCCCGGCGCGGACCGGGTCGTGTACCTGGGGCATCTGTCCCGGGCGCGCGGCGCGCTCGACCTCATCGAGACGGCGCGGCTGCTGGCGCCGGACGTCCGGGTCGAGGCGATCGGCGCGGCCGACGTGGACGTGCGGGGCGCGCTGACCGAGGCCGACCGCGAGGGCGTCCTGAGCTGGCACGGCTATCTGCCCAACGACCGTGCGCTCGCCCTGCTCTCCGGCGCGACGGCGGGGCTGTCCCTCCTCCACGACCAGCCCAACTACCGCCACTCGCGGCCCACCAAGGTCGTCGAGTACATGGCCCACGGCGTCCCCGTCGTGACGACGCCGAACCCGCTGGCGGCGGCCCTGGTGAAGCGGCACCGCTGCGGTCTCGTCGTCCCCTACGGGAACCCGGCGGCGACGGCGGAGGCGGTACGGCGGCTGCGCACCGACGCGCGGCTGCGTCTGGACACGGCCGCTCGCGGCCGCACGGCGGCGCTGGCCGAGCTCGACTGGGCGGAACGGGCGGCCGAGTTCACGGACGTACTGGAGACCTGGGCGAAGGAGGCGGGCACCGACCGGGACAGGCCGGACCTGGGTGCACCACCACAGGAACCGGTCGCACGTCTCGGAAGGTGACGGCTGCGGGGCCGGCTCCGGCGTCGATGTCGATGTCGGGTCCGGGGCGGGCCGAGTCGGTGGGGTGGAGGCCGGCCGGCCCGGAGCGGCGGACCGCGAGAGCCGGTCGCCCGCCACGGCACGACCGGGCTAGTTCTAGGTGCACCACCACAGGAACCGGTCGCACGTCTCGGAAGGTGACGGCTGCGGGGCCGGCTCCGAGGAGGGCGGGTCCGGCGTCGATGTCGGCGTCGGGTCCGGGGCGGGTGGGGGCGCCGGGGCGGAGGCCGTCGGGCCCGGATCCGGGTCCGACGGGGCCGAGCCCTGTTCCTCCGTCGGGCTCGCCGACTCCTTGTCGTCCTTCTCGTCCTTGGCGGACTTGGACGGGGAGGGGGACGTGGAGGCGTCCGCGGAGGCCGTGCCCTTGCCGGGCGTGGCGCCCGCGGAGGCGTCGGTCAGGGGGTCCGTCGACTCGTCCGACTCGACCTCCGCGCCGCCGTCCGCCGAGGCGTCCCCGGCCGCGGCCGGGTTCGGGGCCGAACCGGGGGCGTCCAGGCCGAGTTCGGCGAGGCTGAGGGCACCGGCGGCCAGCAGGAACCCCGCCACGATCAGCAGGGTGCGGCGACGCCGGCGGCGGTGGGCCGCGGCCTTGCGGTCGCGCCGGCTGACGTTCGACTGACGGCGCCTGGACTCCCGCCCGGGGCGGTCGTCGTCGGCGTCGTCGAGGTCGTCGTCGGCATCGTCGTCCTCGGCGCCGTGCGGCTCGCCGGGCTCCGCGGCCCGGACCACCGTGACGACGTCCGTACGCACATCCGTCCGTACGACGGTGCGCACGACGGTTTCCTCCGCGTACGCGCGGAGGTGTTCGGCTGGTGTGCCGCACCCCGGGCAGGCGAGCGCGCCATTCAGGTGCCGTCGGCACGGGTGGCAGTAGTCCATGACGCGGGAAGGTTAAGTTTTTGATCGGTAACGTTCATAGTCGTTGCTGTGAAGGTTCTGTGCGGAACGACTTCTTCCGGCGCGTCGGCTTGAGAGCAACCCGCTCGCATCATCCCGAAACCGGCCAACAAAGGTCTCGAAACCGTTACCCGCCCACCCCATTGACACCCCCGCCGCCGCCTCCTTACTGTCACGCCAGCATTTCGAACGTGTGACGAAATATCGAACAAAGCCGAGCTTCACGAGGGGCAACTGCCGTGCGCATCACAGGAATCAGCACGCACGTGGTCGGGACGCCGTGGCGCAACCTGACCTATGTCCAGGTGCACACCGACGAGGGGATCACCGGAGTCGGGGAGACCCGGATGCTCGGCCGCACCGACGCCCTCCTCGGCTATCTGAGGGAGGCCGAGGGCAACCACATCCTCGGCTCCGACCCGTTCGCCCTGGAAGACCTGGTGCGCCGCATGAAGTACGGCGACTACGGGCGGGCCGGCGAGATCGTGATGTCGGGCATCGCCGTCGTCGAGATGGCCTGCTGGGACATCAAGGGCAAGGCCCTCGGCGTACCGGTGTGGCAGCTGCTGGGCGGCAAGGTCACCGACAAGGTCAAGGCGTACGCCAACGGCTGGTACACCACGGAGCGCACGCCCGAGGCGTACCACAAGGCCGCCCAGGAGGTCATGGCGCGCGGCTACCGGGCCCTGAAGATCGACCCCTTCGGGACCGGGCACTTCGAGCTGGACCACCGGCAGACGCTCTACGCCGTCTCCCTGATCGAGGCGGTCCGTGACGCCATCGGCCCCGAGGCCGAGCTGATGCTGGAGATGCACGGCCGCTTCTCCCCCGCCACCGCCGTCCGGCTCGCCCACGAACTGGCGCCCTTCAGGCCGGCCTGGCTGGAGGAGCCCGTCCCGCCGGAGAACCTCAAGGCCCTGGAGAAGGTCGCCGCCAAGGTGGACATGCCGGTCGCCACCGGCGAGCGGATCCACGACCGGATCGAGTTCCGCGAGCTGTTCGAGAGCCAGGCCGCCGACATCATCCAGCCGGACGTCGGCCACATCGGCGGCATCTGGGAGACCCGCAAGCTCGCCGCCACCGCCGAGACCCACTACACGCTGGTCGCGCCGCACAACGTCGGCGGCTCCGTGCTCACCGCCGCCTCGCTCCAGGTCGGCTTCACCACCCCCAACTTCAAGATCCTGGAGCACTTCAACGACTTCGCGGACGCGGAGATCAAGAAGGTCGTCAAGGGCGCGCCCCAGGTGGACCCGGAGGACGGCTGCTTCCACCTCTCGCACGCCCCCGGCCTAGGCGTCGAGCTGGACACCGACGCGGCCGCCGAGTTCCCGCAGCAGCAGGCCCGCTTCGACCTGTGGGCCGAGGGCTGGGAGCAGCGCAAGCCGAAGGCGACGCAGTGAGCACGGCCGTCGTCGTCGAGGCACCCGGGGCGCACCGGCTCGTCGCGCACACGCCCCGCCCGCCCGGCCCCGGGGAGGCGCAGGTCCGGGTGCACGCCGTCGGCATCTGCGGCAGCGACCGCGAGGTCTATCAGGGAAACCGGCCCGAGGGCTACGTCCGCTACCCGCTCACCCCCGGCCACGAGTGGTCCGGGACGGTCACCGCGACCGGCCCCGGTGTCCCGGCGTCACTGGCCGGGCGCAAGGTCGTCGGCGAGGGCTTCCGCAACTGCCAGGTGTGCGACCGCTGCCACGCGGGCGAGACCACGCTGTGCACGGACGGGTACGAGGAGACAGGCTTCACCCAGCCCGGCGCCATGGCGCCCACCCTCACCCTGCCGGCCCGTCTCCTGCACGTCCTCCCGGACGGCGCCGACCTGACCGCCGCCGCCCTGCTCGAACCCGCCGCCTGCATCGCCGCGGCGGCCCTGAAGGCGGGCGCGAGGCCGGGCGAGAGGGTCGCCGTCGTCGGCACCGGCACCCTCGGCATGTTCGCCGTGCAGTTCCTGCGGGCGGCCTCCCCGGCCGAGTTGTTGGTCGTCGGCACGCGCGGCGACCGCGCCGCCCTGGCGCGGGAGTTCGGCGCCACCGGCTTCCGTACCAAGGACCAGGAACTGCCCGGCGACTTCGACGTGGTGATCGAGACGGCCGGGTCGGCCGACGCCGCCCGGAGTGCGGCCGCGCTGCTGCGGCGCGGTGGCCGGCTGGTGCTGACGGGGATCCCGGCGCCGGGCGCCGACGGTCTGGACCCGACGGACCTGGTGGTACGGCAACTGGAGGTGCACACCGTCTTCGGGGCACCGCCGGGGGCGTGGGCGCACGCGGTGCGGGTGTTCGGTGCCGGGCTGCTGGATCCGCTGCCGCTGGTCACCCACGAGCTGCCGCTGACCGAGTTCTCGCACGCCATCGAACTGGTGGGAGCCGGCGACCCGAAGGTCGGCAAGGTACTGCTCCGCCCCTGACCGTACGCCGGTACGGGGGCGACCCGACGGCCGCCGTACCGGCGTACCCGGCCTCCGTGTCCCCGTCACTGCGAACCTCGTCCGATATACCGAACACTAAGGACAGCTTGTGACCGACGCTTCCGCCACGGCCGCCCGCAGGCCCGGTGAGCAGGCACTCACCGCGCTCGGCCTGGGTGTGCCCACCCCCGACCCCGCCGACGCCTCACCGCACAGCTTCCCGGGCGGTGGCCGCTGGCGCACCGAGATCCCCTCGTGCGAGGGTCCCGAGGCACTGACGGTCGTCCTCAAGGAGGCCTCGCGCCTGGACGTGCCGATCCACCGGATCAGTCAGGGCAGCGGGGTGTGGATGCTGACCGACGCCGAGATCACCGAGATGGTCGAGGCGAGCGGCGAACGGGACATCGAGCTCTGCCTGTTCACCGGCCCGCGCGGCACCTGGGACATCGGCGGCTCGACCCGCAGCGACTCCCGGGGCGCCGGGGCGCGGGCGCGCGGCCACGACGCCGTCGCCGGCTGTGTCGAGGACGCCGTGCGCGCGACCGAACTGGGTGTGAAGTGCCTGCTCGTCGCGGACGAGGGTGTGCTGTGGACGCTGCACCGGGCGCGCGCCCAGGGCATCCTCCCGGCCGACACCACGCTCAAGGTGTCGGCGCTGATCGGGCCCGTGAACCCGGCGAGCTACGCGGTGTACGAGCGGCTCGGCGCCGACTCCGTCAACGTGCCCAGCGACCTGACGCTGGATCACCTCACCGAGATCCGCCGGGTGTCCGGCGCTCCCATGGACATGTACATCGAGGCCCCCGACGACCTCGGCGGCTATGTGCGGATGTACGAGGTCGCCGAGCTGATCCGGCGCGGCGCACCGCTCTATCTGAAGTTCGGCCTCTCCAAGGCGCCCGGGATCTACCCCTACGGGCACCACCTGCGGGAGCTGGCCCTGGCCACCGCCAGGGAACGGGTGCGGCGCGGCCGGCTCGCCCTCGACCTGCTGGCCCGCCACGGAGCGGACGGCGACATGGCGCCGCTCGGCTCCCGACTGCCGGGCGAGCTGCGCCGGTTCGAGATCCCGTCATAACGTTCCGGAAAATTGCTTCTCAAAAGAAGACACAGCCGCGCACAATCCCACACACCTCGTCTCGGTTCCTCACCGCACACATCAAGGATGATGATCATGCGTAACCGCAGAGCCGCACTCACCGCGATAGCCGCGGCCGCCTCGCTCGCCCTGACCCTCTCCGCCTGTGGCCAGAGCGGCGACGGCGGCAGCAAGGAGGACTCGGGCGGCGCCGAGGGCGCCACCATCGGCATCGCGATGCCGACCAAGTCCTCCGAGCGCTGGATCGCCGACGGCAACAACGTCGTCAAGGACCTGGAGTCCAAGGGCTACAAGACCAAGCTCGTCTACGGCGAGGACGACCCCGACCAGCAGGTCTCGCAGGTCGAGAACCTCATCACGCAGGGCGTGAAGGCCCTGATCGTCGCGGCCATCGACAACAAGTCGATGAACAACGTCCTGCAGCAGGCCAAGGACGCCGACATCCCGGTGATCTCCTACGACCGCCTGATCCTCGGCACCGAGAACGTCGACTACTACGCCTCGTTCGACAACGAGAAGGTCGGCGAACTCCAGGGCGGCTACATCGTCGACAAGCTCGGCCTGAAGGACGGCGCGGAGAAGGGCCCCTTCAACGTCGAGCTGTTCGCCGGCTCCAACGACGACAACAACACCCGCTACTTCTTCCAGGGCGCGATGAACGTCCTGCAGCCCTACATCGACAAGAAGCAGCTGGTGGTCCGCTCCGGCCAGACCAAGCTGACCCAGGTCACCACCCTGCGCTGGGACGGCGGCACCGCGCAGAAGCGCATGGACGACATCCTGACCTCGGCGTACAAGTCCGAGCGGGTGGACGCGGTGCTCTCGCCGTACGACGGCATCTCCATCGGCATCCTCTCGGCCCTCAAGTCGGACGACTACGGCTCCAAGAGCAAGCCGCTGCCGATCGTCACCGGCCAGGACGCCGAGGTCGCCTCGGTGAAGTCGATCATCGCGGACGAGCAGGCGATGACCGTCTACAAGGACACCCGCGAACTCGCCAAGGTGGCCTCGAACATGGTCGACGCGCTCCTCAACGACAAGAAGCCCGAGGTCAACGACAGCAAGACCTACGACAACGGTGCGAAGGTCGTGCCCGCCTTCCTGCTGGAGCCGGTGAGCGTCGACAAGGCCAACTACCAGGAGACCGTGGTCGACTCCGGCTACATCAAGGAAAGCGACCTCTGAGCAAACCGCCGCACCTAGGGATTGGAAGGCACGACCATGGCGGGACCCGTCCTGGAAATGCGCTCGATCGTCAAGACCTTTCCCGGCGTCAAGGCGCTCTCGGACGTCACTCTGACCGTCCGGCAGGGCGAGGTCCACGCCATCTGCGGGGAGAACGGCGCCGGGAAGTCGACCCTGATGAAGGTCCTCTCCGGCGTCCACCCGCACGGAACCTACGAGGGGGAGATCCTCTTCGAGGGGGAGGTCTGCCACTTCAAGGACATCCGGGCGAGCGAGCAGCACGGCATCGTCATCATCCACCAGGAACTGGCGCTGGTGCCGTACCTGTCGATCGCGGAGAACATCTTCCTCGGCAACGAGCACGCCACGCGCGGGCTGATCGACTGGACCGAGACCCTCCGGCACGCCACCGAGCTGCTGCGCCGGGTGGGGCTGACCGACCACCCGGAGACCCGGGTCGCGGACATCGGCGTGGGCAAGCAGCAACTCGTCGAGATCGCCAAGGCGCTCTCCAAGAAGGTGAAGCTGCTCATCCTGGACGAGCCGACGGCCGCCCTGAACGACGAGGACAGCGGCAAACTGCTCAACCTGATCCTGGAGTTGAAGAACCAGGGCATCACCTCGATCATCATCTCGCACAAGCTGAACGAGATCCGCAAGGTCGCCGACTCGGTGACCATCCTGCGCGACGGGCGGACCATCGAGACGCTCGACGTGAAGGCCGCGGAGACCACCGAGGACCGGATCATCAGCGGGATGGTCGGCCGCGACCTGGAGCACCGCTTCCCGGAGCGCACGCCGCACCAGCCGGAGGAGGGTGCCGCGCCCGCGCTGGAGATCCGGGGCTGGACCGTGCACCACCCGATCGACCAGCAGCGCAAGGTGGTCGACGACGTGTCGCTGTCGGTGCGACGCGGGGAGATCGTCGGCATCGCGGGCCTGATGGGCGCCGGCCGCACCGAACTGGCGATGAGCGTCTTCGGGCGCACCTACGGCCGGTACGCGGGCGGTTCGGTCCTCAAGGACGGCCGGGAGATCCGTACGAAGACGGTGGCGGAGGCCGTGAAGCACGGCATCGCCTATGTCACCGAGGACCGCAAGCACTACGGCCTGAACCTCATCGACACCATCAACCGGAACATCTCGCTGACGGCGCTGAAGAAGGTCGCGAAGCGGGGTGTGGTCGACGAGCACGGGGAGCGGCAGGTCGCCGAGGGCTTCCGCAAGTCCATGAACATCAAGGCGCCTACGGTCTTCGAGCCGGTGGGCAAGCTGTCCGGCGGCAACCAGCAGAAGGTCGTCCTCAGCAAGTGGATCTTCGCGGGTCCGGAGGTGCTGATCCTGGACGAGCCGACACGCGGCATCGACGTCGGCGCCAAGTACGAGATCTACACGGTCATCGACCAACTGGCGGCCCAGGGCAAGGCGGTCGTCTTCATCTCCTCCGAGCTGCCGGAGCTGCTCGGCATGTGCGACCGCATCTACACGATGGCCGCGGGCCGGCTGACCGGTGAGTTCTCGCGGGCCGAGGCCTCCCAGGAAGCGCTGATGCGTCAGATGACGAAGGACAAAGAGGTAACGCGATGAGCACGGATGTGACCGCCAAGACCCCCGCCCCCGCGCCGGCGGGCAAGGGCGGAGCGGGCGCGGGGGGCGGCCTGCTCCAGATGGTGCTGGACGGGATGCGCCGCAACATGCGGCAGTACGGCATGCTGATCGCCCTCGGCCTGATCGTGGTGCTGTTCGCCGTGTGGACCGACGGCGACCTGCTGCTGCCGCGCAACGTCTCCAACCTGGTGCTCCAGAACAGCTACATCCTGATCCTCGCGATCGGCATGATGCTCGTCATCATCGCGGGCCACATCGACCTGTCGGTCGGCTCGCTGACGGCGTTCATCGGCTCGATGGCCGCCGTGTTCATGGTCAGGAACGACATACCGTGGCCGCTGGCGGTGATCCTCTGCCTGGCCATGGGCGCCGTGGCGGGCGCCGCACAGGGGTTCTTCATCGCCTACGGCGGCATACCGTCGTTCATCGTGACCCTCGCGGGCATGCTGATCTTCCGCGGTCTCACCGAGATCTTCCTGGAGGGCCAGACCCTCGGCCCGTTCCCGGAGGGCCTGCAGAAGGTCGCCAACGGCTTCCTGCCGGAGGTCGGGCCGAACACCAACTATCACAACCTGACCCTGTTGCTGGGCTTCGCGCTGATCGCCTTCGTGGTCCTGCAGGAGGTACGCGACCGCAAGCGCCAGCAGGAGTTCTCGCTGGAGGTGCTGCCGCGGAACTTCTTCCTGCTGAAGCTCGTCGCCCTGGTCGCCGCCGTCCTGGTCGCGACGCTGCTGCTGGCCAGCTACAAGGGCGCGCCGATCGTGCTGCTGATCCTCGGCGTCCTGGTCGTCGGCTTCGGCTACGTCATGCGCAACGCGATCGTCGGCCGGCACATCTACGCCATCGGCGGCAACCTCCCCGCCGCCAAGCTGTCCGGCGTGAAGGACAAGAAGGTCACCTTCCTGGTCTTCCTGAACATGGGCATGCTCGCGGCCCTGGCGGGTCTGGTCTTCGCCGCCCGCTTCAACGCGGCCTCGCCCAAGGCCGGCCTCAACTTCGAACTGGAGGCGATCGCGGCCTCCTTCATCGGCGGCGCGTCGATGAGCGGCGGCGTCGGCACGGTGCTCGGCGCGATCATCGGCGGTCTGGTCCTGGGCGTGCTGAACAACGGTATGAACCTCGTCGGTATCGGCACCGACTGGCAGCAGGTCATCAAGGGCCTGGTGCTGCTGGCGGCGGTCGGCTTCGACGTGTGGAACAAGCGCAAGGTCGGTTCGTAGGCCATCCGGGCCCCGCCGCGAGGCGGGGCCCCTTCCCTTGCAGGAGCCGCACATGGAACTGAACAGACGTACAGTCCTCGCCGGAGCGGCGGCCGTGGGTCTCACCGCCGCCACCGCCGGCGGCGCCGCGCACGCGACGGGAGACGGGAAGCCGGTGAAGTCGCTCTTCGGGAAGCTCGCCGACGGGACGAAGGTGTACAGCTGGGCGCTGGAGAACGGCGGCACCCGGCTGAAGGTCCTCTCCTACGGCGGGATCGTGCAGTCCCTCGAGATCCCGGACCGGCGCGGGCGGTACGCCAACGTCTCCCTGGGCTTCGGCACCCTCGAGGACTACGTCGCCAAGAGCCCTTACTTCGGCGCCCTGATCGGCCGGTACGGCAACCGCATCGGCAAGGGCCGCTTCACCCTGGACGGCAGGACCTACCAGCTCTCCGTCAACGACGGCGAGAACAGCCTGCACGGCGGCGCCCAGGGCTTCGACAAGCGCGTGTGGGACGTGGAGCCGTTCACCAGGGGCTCGGACGTCGGCCTGCGCCTGTACCGCACCGGCGTCGACGGCGAGATGGGCTACCCCGGCACGCTGCGGACCAAGGTCACCTACACCCTCACCCGGCACGGCGACTGGCGCATCGACTACGCGGCCACCACCGACAAGGCCACGGTCGTCAACCTCACCAGCCACGTCTACTGGAACCTGGCCGGCGAGTCGAGCGGCACGATCCACGACCACGAGCTGACCATCGCCGCCTCGCGGTACACGCCGGTCGACTCGGGGCTGATCCCCACGGGAGAGCTGGCGCGGGTCCCGGGCACCCCGTTCGACTTCCGCCGCGCCAAGACCGTCGGCGAGGACATCCGCGTGGCGCACCCGCAACTGCTGTACGGCCAGGGCCTCGACCACAACTGGGCCCTCGACAAGGGCCTCACGGCGCGGCCGGAGCACATCGCCACGCTGCGGGACCCCTCGTCCGGCCGCACCCTGCGGATCGCGACCACCGAGCCGGGCCTGCAGTTCTACTCCGGCAACTTCCTCGACGGCACCCTCGTCGGCTCCGGTGGCACCGTCTACCGGCAGGGCGACGGGCTCTGCCTGGAAACACAGCACTTCCCGGACTCGCCGAACCAGCCGTCGTTCCCGTCGACGGTACTGCGGCCGGGGCAGACGTACCGCACGACGACGGTGCACTCGTTCAGCGCGTGACTACTCCACACTTCCGTCACATGAATTGAACGCAGCCACCGCAGCCTCCGTATGTATGGGCGGCCCGTGCTCCCCCGCACGGGCCACCCATACGACGGACCCGGTCCTCCCCGCCGGGTCCGCCCCAACCGGAGGTCTCCTTGCCTGACAACGTCACCTCGCTGTTCCGCAGCACTGCTGCGCACAGCCCGTCGATGGCGGCGTTGACGCGGGAGAGCGACGGGTCGGGTCCGGTGGACTTCTGCATTCCCTGCAACCCGTACTTCCCCACGCCGGCGATGTTCGACGAGATGGCGGACAAGCTGCGCGAGATCGTCACGTACTACCCGAGCAGCGCCGACACCATCACCGCCGAACTGTGCAGCCTGCTCCGGCTTCCGCCGCAGTGCGTGGCGATGGGCAACGGCTCGACCGAGCTGATCACCTGGATCGACCATCTGCTCGTCCGGGAGTCCCTCGCCGTCCCCGTCCCCACCTTCGGCCGCTGGACCGACCAGCCCATGGAGACCGGCAAGCGGGTCGACATGTTCCCGCTCCAGGAGTCCAGCGGCTTCGCCCTCGACCTCGCCCAGTACGCCGAGTTCATCCGGGCCCGGGGCACCCGGGCCGCCGTGATCTGCAACCCCAACAACCCCGACGGCGGTTTCGTGCACAAGCACGCGATCGTGCAGTTCATGGACGCGATGGCGGACCGGGATCTGGTCATCGTCGACGAGTCGTTCCTGGAGTTCGCCGACGCGGAGGCCGAGCCGAGCGTCGTGCAGGAGGCGATGATCCGCCCCAACGTCGTCGTGCTGCGCAGCCTCGGCAAGAACTTCGGCCTGCACGGCATCCGCTTCGGCTACCTGGTCGCCAACCCGGCCCTGGCGGGCCGGATCCGCTCCATGCTGCCCAAGTGGAACCTCAACTCCTTCGCCGAGCACGTGGTGTTCATGCTGAAGGAGCACGGCCAGGAGTACGCGCAGAGCCTTCAGCAGGTCCGCCGGGACCGCCTGGAGATGGCCAGCCAGCTCTCCTCTCTGCCCGGCCTCACGGTCTACCCCTCTCAGGGCAACTTCCTCTTCGTGCGTCTCCCGGTCGGCGCCGAGGGCACCGTGGTCCGGGACCGGCTGCTCACCGAGCACCGGATCCTGGTCCGTGAGTGCGGCAACAAGATCGGATCCTCCAGCCGCTTCCTGCGTCTCGTGGTGCGCCCCCAGGTGGATGTGCGTCGCCTGGTGTCCGGCCTGGAACAGGTGCTCTACGGGACCAGGAGGGGAGCCGCCGTGCCCGAGCCGAGCACCGGGACCAGCTACAGCTCGGGCACGGCGGCGGTGGACCGGCTGGTCGGCGCCACCAACGGGGCCGGCATGCCGGGCCTCGCCGCGCAGGCCGTCGCGGCAGGGGCGCCGGGCACCGGCGGCGGCATGCCGATGCCGGCGGCGGCGCAGGCGTATCCCCAGCCGCACCAGCAGATGCCGCAACCGCAGCTGCCCCAGCAGATCCCGCAGCCGCAACTCCCGCAACTCCCGCAACAGATCCCCCAGCCGCAGTTGCCCGGGCAGATCCCCCCACCACAGCTCCCGCAGCAGATGCCGCAACCGCCGATGCAGCAGCCCCCCGTACCGCAGCCCGCGATGCCCCCGCCGGCCATGCCCCAACCGGCGGTGGCCCAGGCGATCCCGCAGCCCGCGCCCTCTCCCACCCCGCCCGGCGTCCCCGCACGCGGCGGCCTCACCGCGGCCCAGGTCCGGGGCACCACGGGCCCGGTCCCGCCGGGCGGCCTCTCCCCCGCCGCGGCCACGGGCTGGCCGGGCACGACGAACTGGCCGAACGCGGCGGGGATGGGGCAGGTGGGGTGACGGTCACACGCGTCCCGTGACCGTCAGGCCCGGAGCAGACGGAGCCAATCCAGTACGTCCACCTCCGCCCGCACGGTCTTCCCCGGCGCCGGACCTCGGTCCAGCACCTCTGGACGGTCCCACGCAGCTGTCGGAAACGGCGGAGAACACGTGGTTCGCGTACTGCGAGGGGCAGCGAGGCGGCCTGCTGATGTGTGACTCGAATGAGGTGAGCGCCCTTCAGGGGCGGGCCCCCGACCGACCGTCTCCCCCGCCGTGTGGGACGACTTCCTCGGCCACCTCACGAAGTGACCCTCGCACCCGCGGCGCGGAGTGCCTCCGCCGTCTCCGGGTGCGGGCCGCGCAGCGCCCACTCCAACGGCGTGAGGCCCGTGCCGCCGTCCTCACGGAGGCCGGCGTCCGCACCGTGGGCGAGGAGTTCGCGGACCGTCCCGGTGTGGCCCCAGCACGCCGCCGCGCACAGCGGTGTGCCTTCCGCGCCGACGCCCGCGCTCTCCGCGTCGGGAGCGGCGCCGGCCTCCAGCAGGGTGCGCACGACGTCGGTGGCGCCGTGGACCGAGGCAGCGTAGAGCGGGGTCGTGCCCTCGAAGTCCGCGGTGTTCGGATCGGCCCCCGCGTGCAGCAGGGCCTCGACGTCGGTGTGCTCGCCGCACATCGCGGCCGTCACGAGGCGGGCCGTCAGCTTCTTCTGTCGCCGTCTGTTCATCGCGGCCGAGGGTAGCCGCGGTGCCCCTTCCTTCTGCGAGGCACCCGGAAAGCGATGCACGGTCGGTGCAAGTTGTAGCCCCCTGGTAGCGGGTCCCACCGTGACTGCCGAGACGACGAAGGAGTAACGCTCGGCTGAGGGGGCCACGCAGTATGTACGCACAGCGGATCGTCGACGAGGACCTGGCGGCGCGGTTCGCCGAAGGGGACGAGGACTGCCTGGCCGCGGTGTACCGGCGGTTCGGGCCGCTGGTCCACGCGCTGGCCAGCCGTTCGCTCGCGGACCGGGGCGAGGCGGAGGACGTCACCCAGGCGGTGTTCCTGGCGGCGTGGCGCGGCCGGGCGGGCTTCGCTCCGGAGCGGGGCGCGCTGTCCGCCTGGCTGGTGGGCATCACCCGGCGCAAGGTCGCGGACGCGCTCGCGGCCCGTTACCGGCGTACCGAGCTCGCCGAGGTCGCCGGGTCGCTGCTGGCCGGCCGGGCCGCGCGGGCGGCGGTGGAGCCGGAGGCGGCCATCGACCGGGTGCTGGTGGCGACCGAGCTGGCGAAGCTGTCCTCACCGCAGCGCCAGGTGCTGCGCCTCGCCTTCTACGACGACCTGTCCCAGGCACAGATCGCCGACGTCACCGGCTGGCCCCTGGGCACGGTCAAGAGCCACGCCCGCCGCGGGCTGCACCGCCTCGCCCACTGCCTGCGCGAGGACGCGGGCACGGCGAACGCGTGAACTCCGTCCGGCGGTGCATCCAGGAGCGGGTCCGGCGCGGAAGCAACAGCATCATGAGTACGCGCCCCGGGACAGCGCCCCGGGACCGGCACGGCCGCGAGGGAGCCTTGGTGCGGGACGCAGACGTAGTCGTCATCGGTGGCGGCGCCGCGGGGCTGTCGCTGGCGCGGCGGCTGACCGCGCCCCGGACGCGGGCCCGCCGTCCCCTGACGGTCGCTCTGGTCGAGGCCCCGCCCGGCGCGTTACGGCCCGGGCCCCGGACCTGGTGCTTCTGGGAGGCGGCCGGCGGCGAGTACGACGGCGCCGTCCGCGCCGACTGGGGCCGCCTGCGCGTCACCGGCCCGGACGGCGCGGCCGTGGTGCGCGATCCCGCCCCGCTGCGCTACAAGATGATCCGGTCCCCGGACTTCGAGCGGTGGGCTGACGCCGAGCTGGCCCGGTCCGGATGTCTCCGGCAGGAAGCCGTCGTCGAGAGCGTGCGGGACGTTCCCGGTGGTGGCGAGGTGCGCGGCCATGACGCGCGGGGTGCTCCCGTGCGGCTGCGGGCCCGCTGGGTGTTCGACTCCCGGCCGCCGGGGCGGCCGGGACCGGCCCGGACGACGCTGCTGCAGCACTTCCGCGGCTGGTTCGTGCGCACCGCCCGCCCCGCCTTCGACCCGGGCGTCGCCGACCTGATGGACTTCCGCACCCCGCAGCCACGGCACGGGCTCGCCTTCGGCTACGTCCTGCCGCTCGGCCCGTGCGAGGCCCTGGTCGAGTACACGGAGTTCTCCGCCGCGGTCCTCGACGGCGACGCCTACGACCGGGCGCTCGGCCAGTACGCCACCGAGGTGCTGGACATCGGCGACTTCGAGGTCACGGCGGTCGAGGAGGGCGTCATCGCGATGACCGACGCCCGGTTCCCGCGCCGTACCGGCAGGTCCGTCTTCCCGATCGGGGTGGCGGGCGGGACCACGCGCCCCGCGACCGGCTACTCCTTCGCGGCAGCCCAGCGCCAGTCGCGGGCGATCGCGGCGGCGCTGGCCGAGGGCCGTACGCCGCTCGCCCCCGCCCCGCACGCGGCGCGGGCCCGCGCCATGGACGCCGTGCTGCTGCGTGCCCTGGACACCGGACGGGTGGACGGGGCCGCGCTGTTCACCGGGCTGTTCGGGAGGGTGCCGGCGCCGCGGCTGCTGCGCTTCCTCGACGGCCGGACCAACGTGCTGGAGGACCTCGCGGTCGGGCTGCGCACCCCGGCGCGGCCGATGCTGCGCACCGCCCTGGAACTGCCCTTCCTGCCCCGGCGCCCGGCCGGATCATGACCCGTCCCGCCCCGGCACCCGGCCGGATCACGCCCCCCTTCCCCGGCTCTCCACCGCCGTACCGAGGAGCACCCCCATGTCACTGCTGCGCGATGCCGAACTCTCGGCCGCGTTCGATCACGCCGCGCCGTCCTACGACTGGATGGTCGCCGCCAACCCCGGGTACCACGGCCAGCTGCGCCGCTCCGCCCGCCGGCTGGCCCTGCCCGACGGCGGCAGCGGCCTGCACCTGCTCGACCTCGGCTGCGGCACCGGCGCCTCCACGGCCGCCCTGCTGGCCACCGCGCCGCGCGCCCGGATCACCGCGGTGGACGCGTCGCGGGGCATGCTCGCCAGGGCGCGGAGCAAACGCTGGCCGGCCCGGGTCGACTTCGTGCACGCCCCCGCCGAGGGGCTGGCCGCGGCCGGGGTCACCGGCCCGTTCGACGCGGTGTTCGCCGCGTACCTGTTCCGCAACGTCGCCGACCCGGACCGGGTCCTCGCGGACGTGCGGGACGTGCTCCTGCCGGGCGGGCGGCTCGCGGTGCACGAGTACAGCCTCACCGGGCGGGCGGCGCACCGCGCGGTGTGGACGGCCGTGTGCAAGGGCCTGGTGCTCCCGGTGGCACGGCGCACCGGGGACGACGCGCTGTACGCGCATCTGTGGCGCAGCGTCGTCGAGTTCGACACGGCGAGCGCCTTCGCGGCGCGCCTGGAGCGGACGGGGTTCGCCGCTGTCCGGACGCTGCCGCTGACCGGCTGGCAGACCGGGATCACCCACACGTTCGTGGCGCGGGTTCCCGCCGTACGAGAGGGACAGGCATGAGGAGGACGGGCTTCGTGGGCGAGAGCTCCTCCGCGGGTGGCGGCCACGGACGGGACCGCAGGGCACGCGTGCTGACGGACCGCAGGGGCGTTCCGCGTCTGGAGGGCCTCGGGCCGTCGGTCGCCGTGGTCGGCGGCGGCATCGCGGGGCTCGCGGCGGCCACCGTCCTCGCGGAGCGCGGGGTACGGGTGACGCTGCTGGAGCGCGAGTCCGACCTCGGCGGGCGGCTCGCGGGGTGGCAGGTGCGGCTGGCCGACGGGTCGACGGGCACCATGACGCGCGGCTTCCACGCGTTCTTCCGGCAGTACTACAACCTGCGTGCGCTGCTGCGGCGGACCGACCCGGGCCTGCACGGGCTGACCCCCCTGCCCGACTACCCGCTGCGCCACAGCGCCGGGCTGCTCGACAGCTTCGCCCGTGTGCCGCGCACTCCCCCGCTGAACGCCCTCGGGTTCGTGGCGCTGAGCCCCACGTTCGGCTGGCGGGACCTGATGACCATGAACGCGCGCTCGGCGCTGCCGCTGCTGGACGTCCGCGTACCGCGGATCTACGAGCAGCTGGACGGCGTCAGCGCGCACGACTTCCTGGCGCGCATCGGCTTCCCGGCGGCCGCCCGGCATCTCGCGTTCGAGGTGTTCTCGCGCAGTTTCTTCGCGGACCCGAGGCAACTGTCGGCGGCGGAACTGGCGCTGATGTTCCACATCTACTTCCTGGGCTCCAGCGAGGGCCTGTTGTTCGACGTGCCGCGCGAGCCGTTCCCGCAGGCGCTGTGGGAGCCCCTCGGGGACTACCTCCAGGAACGCGGGGCGACGATCCTGCTGTCCAGCCCGGTGGAGGCGGTGGCCCCGGGCGCGGACGGCACGGTGCGCGTCACCGTCGCCGGCGGGACGCGGTCCTACGACGCCGTGGTGCTGGCGATGGACGTGGCCGGCCTGCGGCAGGTCGCGGCCGCCTCGCCCGACCTGGTCGACCGGGCCTGGCGCACCGGCGTCGCGGGGCTGCGCACCGCCCCGCCGTTCCTGGTGTCCCGGCTCTGGCTGGACCGGCCGGTGCACCCGGACCGCCCCGCGTTCCTGGGCACCAGCGGCTATGCGGAGCTGGACAACATCAGCGTCCTGGACCGCTGGGAGGGCGAGGCCCACCGCTGGGCGCTGCGCACCGGGGGGTCCGTGGTGGAGCTCCACGCCTACGCCGTCCCGCAGGGCGCCGACCGCAAGGAGGTGCGGGAGCGGCTGGTGAGCCAGTTGCACCGGGTGTATCCGGAGACCCGCGACGCGGGGGTGATCGACTCCCGCGACGAATGGCGCGAGGACTGCCCGCTGTTCGCGGTCGGCGGTTACGACCGCCGCCCGCGCGTGCGGACGGCGGACCCGGCGGTCGTCGTGGCCGGTGACATGGTCGCCACCGGCCTTCCGGTCGCCCTCATGGAACGCGCCGCGACCAGCGGATTCCTGGCCGCCAACGTGCTCTTGCGCAGGTGGGGGGTACGGGCCGAACCCTTGCGGACGGTACCGAACCGCGGCCGCTCGACGGCGCTGCGCGGCCTGACGACCCTCCTCACCGACCACTGACGCAAGGGCACGGGCGGGTGGCCGACGGTTGTGGGTGCTCCGGCCACCTGATCAGCCCAGGCGAAGCCGCACCGCATCCAAGCGGGCCGCCCGCGTGGAAGGTATCCCGGACGCGCCGAAACGGAGGAACGACCATGGACCAGCACGCCACCGAACCGGGGCCGCACTGCCTCGTCACCGGTGCCACGGGGTACATCGGTGGGCGGCTCGTCCCGGAACTGCTCCGAACCGGGCACCGGGTGCGCTGTCTGACCCGGTCGCCGGACAAGCTGCGCGACCACCCCTGGGCGGGCGAGGTCGAGGTGGCGCGCGGCGACGTCACGGACGCCGCCTCGGCCGCCGAGGCACTGCGCGGGATCGACGTCGCCTACTACCTGGTCCACGCGCTCGGCACGGGCGGCGGATTCGAGGAGGCCGACCGGCGGGCCGCGCGCGTTTTCGCGGAACAGGCCCGGGCCGCCGGGGTGCGCCGCATCGTCTACCTCGGCGGTCTGATCCCCGCGGGCGTCCCCGACAGCGAGCTGTCGCCGCACCTGCGCTCCCGCGACGAGGTCGGGCGCATCCTCCTCGCCTCGGGTGTGCCGACGACCGTGCTGCGGGCCGCCGTCATCATCGGCTCGGGCTCCGCCTCCTTCGAGATGCTGCGCTATCTCACCGAGCGGCTGCCGGTGATGGTCACGCCCAGCTGGGTGCACACCCGGATCCAGCCCGTCGCCGTGCGGGACGTGCTGCGGCTCCTGGTGGGCAGCGCCTCGATGCCGGCCTCGGTGAACCGCGCCTTCGACGTCGGCGGCCCGGAGATCCTGACGTACCGCGACATGATGCTCCGGTACGCGGCGGTCGCCGAGCTGCCCCGGCGGCTGATCCTGCCCGTGCCGGTGCTGACGCCCCGGCTGTCCAGCTACTGGGTCGGACTGGTGACGCCGGTCCCGCCGTCCCTCGCCCGCCCGCTCACCGAGTCCCTGCGCCACGAGGTGATCTGCCGCGAGCACGACATCGCCGAGTACGTTCCCGACCCGCCCGGCGGGCCGGTCGGCTTCGACGAGGCGGTACGGCTGGCCCTCCAGCGCGTCCGGGACGCCCAGGTCACCACGCGCTGGTCCTCCTCGGCGCTGCCCGGCGCGCCCAGCGACCCCCTGCCCACCGACCCCGACTGGGCGGGCGGCAGCCTCTACCAGGACGAGCGGGCGGTGCCCGTGGCCGCCTCCCGCGAGGCGCTGTGGCGGATCATCGAGGGCATCGGCGGGGAGAACGGCTGGTACTCCCTCCCGGTGGCCTGGTCGGTGCGCGGCTGGCTGGACCGGCTGGTCGGCGGCGCGGGACTGCGTCGGGGGCGGCGGGACGCGAGCCGGCTGCGGGTGGGCGACGCCGTCGACTTCTGGCGCGTGGAGGACGTCGAGCCGGGCCGTCTGCTGAGGCTGCGGGCAGAGATGCGGCTGCCCGGCCTGGCCTGGCTGGAGCTGTACGCCGAGCCGCTCGGCGCCGGCCGCGCCCGTTACCGGCAGCGCGCCCTCTTCCACCCGCACGGCCTGCTCGGGCACCTGTACTGGTGGAGCATCTCCCCCTTCCACGCGGCCGTCTTCGGCGGGATGGCCCGCAACATCGCCCGCGCGGCGGCGAAGGCCCCGGCCGCACCCGGCGAACCGGCACCACGAACGACACCCGCACGGGGCGGTGAGTCCCGGTGATCCGGCCCGGCCCGAGGTCCTCCAGGCGCCGGAGGTCGACGGCGTCACCTCCTCGCGGTCGGCGCCGTCGGCCGGCACCCGCGGCGTGCCCGCCGCGCTCCTCGTCCCGCGCCCTCATCCCTGGAGCACGCCCATGAACGTGTCCGTCGTTCTGTTCACCGCGGACCTGCGGCTGCACGATCACCCACCGCTGCGCGCCGCCCTCGACGGCTCCCGTCAGGTGGTGCCCCTGTTCGTCCACGACCGGGGTGTGGCGGACGCCGGATTCGCCGTGCCGAACCGGATGGCCTTCCTGGCCGACTGTCTCGGCGACCTGGACGCCGGTCTGCGGGCCCGCGGCGGGCGGCTGGTGGTGCGCTCCGGCGACGTCGTGCGCGAGGTCTGCCAGGTCGCCGCCGAGGCCGACGCCGACGAGGTGCACATGGCGTCCGACGTCAGCGCCTACGCCCACCGGCGTGAGGAGCACCTGCGTGCCGCGCTGGAGGCGGAAGGCCGACGGCTGCACGTGCACGACACGGTCACCACCGCCGTGGCGGCCGGCGCGGTCACCCCGGCCGGCTCGGACCACTTCGCGGTCTTCACGCCGTACTTCCGCCGCTGGTCGGACGAGAAGCTGCGCGGCCCGCTCGACGCCCCGCGCTCGGTGGGAGTCCCCACCGGCGTCGGTTCCGAGCCGCTGTCCTCCCGCCGCAAGGTCACGGGAGTCTCCCCGGGCCTGGCGCGCGGCGGCGAGACGGACGGCCGCAAGCGCCTCACGGCCTGGCTGAACGGGGCCGTCCGCGGCTACGAGGACCGGCACGACGACCTGGCGGGCGACGCCACCTCCCGGCTGTCGCCGCACCTGCACTTCGGTACCCTCTCCCCCGTCGAGATCGTCCACCGGGCCCGCAAGGCGGGCGGTGCCGGGGCCGAGGCCTTCGTACGGCAGCTCGCCTGGCGGGACTTCCACCGCCAGGTCCTGGCCGCCCGGCCCGACGCGGCCACCGCCGACTACCGCGACCGCGCCGACCGCTGGCGCGACGCCGACGAGGCCCACGACGACATCGAGGCCTGGCGCGAGGGCCGTACCGGCTACCCGGTCGTCGACGCCGCGATGCGCCAGCTGAGCCACGAGGGCTGGATGCACAACCGCGGCCGGCTGCTGACGGCGTCGTTCCTGGCCAAGACGCTCTACGTCGACTGGCGGGTGGGCGCCGAGCACTTCCTGTCCCTGCTGGTCGACGGCGACCTCGCCAACAACCAGCTCAACTGGCAGTGGGTGGCCGGGACCGGCACCGACACCCGGCCCAACCGCGTCCTCAACCCGGTCGTCCAGGCCAGGCGCCACGACCCCGACGGGACGTACGTGCGGCGCTGGGTGCCCGAACTGGAGGGCGTCGAGGGCCCGGCCGTGCACGAGCCCTGGAAGCTGAAGGGTCCCGAGCGCTCCGCGCTCGACTACCCGGAGCCGCTGATCGGCCTCTCCGAGGGGCTCGCCCGGTTCAAGCAGGCCCGCGACCGCGGCTGATCGGCGTGAGTACGAGTGTCGCGCACCGGCCGACGTACCCCATTGGCGCATCCGTTCCGGTCGTTCGCGCGGAAGGCATGGACACAGTGCCGCGCCACCGAGGAGAGGACCCCGGCATGCGTGCCAGCCATCCCACGGACCGCCGTGCCGACGCGGCCCACCCGACCGGACCGCCCCCCGCGGCTCCGGCCGACCGGCATGAGCCGTGCCCGGCGGACGGGTTCCGGCCGGCCGCCGTCGACCGGGACGTCTCCGCCGCCGTCGGCCGGGTGCTGGCGCAGGTCCTGGCCGAGCACCTCGCCCGCGCCCGCGCGCTGGACCCGCTCTTCGCCCGCGACGTCGCCGACCGGGTCGCCCGCTTCACGCTGGACGGCGGCAAGCGGCTGCGCTCCCGGCTCGTGTGGTGGGCGATGCGCGCCTGCGGCGGCCGGGACGACGTCGCCGCGCGGGCGGCGCTGCGGACCGGGGCCGCCCTCGAACTGATCCAGACCTGCGCGCTGGCCCACGACGACCTGATGGACGGCGCGGGCACCCGGCGCGGACGGCCCGCCCTGCACGCCTCCGTCGCCGCCCAGTACCGGCGGACCGCGCCGGACGGCAGGGCCGAACGGCTCGGCGAGGCCGCCGCCGTACTCGCCGGGGACCTGGCGCTGGCCTGGGCGGACGATCTGATCGCCGACACCGTGGTGCCGGAACGCGGGTCCCGCCGGGTGCGGGAGCTGTGGCGGGACATGCGCACCGAGATGGTGGCCGGGCAGTATCTGGACGTCCAGGGACAGGCCACCCGCTCGCACGCCGTGCCGCAGGCGGTCCGGGCCGCCACCCTCAAGAGCGCCCTGTACTCGGTGGAACGGCCGATGGCACTGGGCGCCGCACTCGCGGGCGCCGACCCGGCCACGACGGCGTCGCTGTGTGCCGCCGGGCGCTGTGCGGGCCTCGCGTTCCAGCTGCGCGACGACATCGACGACCTGTACGCCGACCCGGACCGCACCGGGAAGCCGCCGGGCGGCGACCTGCGCAACGGCAAGCCCACGTACCTCTTCACCGTCGCCCGCGCGTGGGCCGATGCGGCCGGTGACCTCAATGCCCTCGCGGTGCTGGACGAGGCGCACGGCCGCGCCGACCTGCCGGAGTCCGCCCTGGACCCGGTGCGGCGGGTCCTCGTCACCACGGGTGCGCTGCGGGCCGTGGAGGACAGGATCGGGCGGCTGGCCCGGTGCGCCGTCGGACAGCTGAGAAGTGCCCGCCTCGAACCGACGGGCGGCGCCGAGCTGGAGCGGCTGCTGCTGCGCGTGGCGGGTCTGCCCACCTCGCGGCCGGCCGCCGGGCCGCTGTCCGCGGCCCCCGTCGCCGAGACCGAGGAGAGCGGCCGATGACACGCACCGTGCCGGGACGTACCGACCACGTAGTGGTCGTCGGCGCCGGTCTGTCCGGCCTGTCGGCGGCCCTGCACCTGCTCGGCGCCGGGCGCCGGGTCACCCTCGTCGAGCGCGACGCGCTGCCCGGCGGGCGCGCCGGGCGCCTGACGCGCGCGGGCTACCGCATCGACACGGGCCCCACGGTGCTGACGATGCCGCACCTGGCGGACGAGGCCTTCGCGGCGGTCGGGGACCGCCTCGCAGACCGGGTCGAGCTGATCGAGCTGCGGCCCGCCTACCGCGCGTGCTTCGCCGACGGCAGCGCGCTGGACGTGCACACCGACGGCCCGGCGATGGAGGCCGAGGTCGAACGCTTCGCGGGCCCCGCCGAGGCGGCCGGATACCGTCGGCTGCGCCGCTGGCTGGAGCAGGTCTACCGGGCCCAGATGCGGCGCTTCATCGACCGCAACTTCGACTCGCCGTTCGAACTGCTCACCTGGGACCTGGCACGTCTCGCCGCCCTCGGCGGCTTCGGCAGGCTGGAGCCGGCCATCGGCCGCCATCTGCGGGACGAGCGGCTGCGCCGGGTGTTCTCGTTCCAGGCGCTGTACGCCGGTGTCCCGCCCCGGCGCGCGCTCGCCGCGTACGCCGTCATCGCCTACATGGACACCGTCGCCGGCGTGTACTTCCCGCGCGGCGGGATGCACGCCCTGCCGCAGGCCATGGCGGACGCCGCCGCCGCGGCGGGCGCCGAGTTCCGGCACGGCCAGGAGGTCGTCCGGCTGGAGCGGCGCGGCAGCCGTGTGACCGCGGTGGTGACCGCCGACGACCGGATCCCCTGCGACGCGGTCGTCCTCACCCCCGACCTGCCCGTGGCCTACCGGCTGCTGGGGCGCACGCCCCGCCGCCCGGTGCGGCTGACGCACGCGCCGTCGGCCGTCGTCCTGCACGCGGGCACGGATCGCACCTGGCCCCAACTCGCCCATCACACCCTGTCCTTCGGCGCCCGATGGCACGGCACCTTCGACGAACTCACCCGCGCCGGCAGCCTCATGTCGGACCCGTCCCTGCTGATCACCCGCCCCACCACGACCGACCCGGGCCTCGCCCCGCCCGGCCGCCATCTGCACTACGTCCTCGCCCCGTGTCCCAACACCGACATCGGGCCGGGCGCGGCCGACTGGCATGACCTGGCCCCCCGTTACCGCGACCGGCTCCTCACCGAACTGGAACGCCGGGGACTGACCGGTCTGGCCGCGGCCATCGAGGAGGAGTGCCTGGTCACGCCCGCCGACTGGCAGGCGCAGGGGCACGCGGCGGGCACGCCGTTCTCGGCCGCCCACACCTTCCGCCAGACCGGCCCCTTCCGGCCGCGCAACCTCGTGCGCGGCACGGACAACGCCGTTCTCGCGGGCTGCGGCACCACTCCCGGCGTGGGCGTCCCGACGGTGCTGCTGTCCGGCAAACTCGCCGCCGCCCGCATCACCGGCGGCCCGGCACCGACCCCGCGCCCGCGCACCGACCGCCAGACGACCGAAGGGATCCCGTCATGACCGGCCGAGAGCTCGACGCGGCGGGCATCGCCGACCCGGACCTGCGCTCCGCCTACGCCCGCTGCCGCACCCTCAACGCCCGGCACGGGAAGACGTACTTCCTCGCCACCCGGCTGCTGCCCGTGGCCCGCCGGCCGGCCGTGCACGCCCTGTACGGGTTCGCGCGCTGGGCGGACGACATCGTGGACGCCCTCGGCACCGGCGACACGCGCGGCGACCGGGCACGGCAGCTCGCGCTGCTGGAGGGCCGGCTGGAACGCGGGCTCAGGGAAGGGCACAGCACCGAACCCGTCGTCCACGCGCTCGCGGACACCGCCCGCCGCCACGCCATCGACCATCGGCACTTCACGGACTTCATGGCCGCCATGCGCAGCGACCTGGACGTCACGGACTACGCCACCTACGCCGACCTGCGCGCCTACATGCACGGTTCCGCCGCCGTGATCGGGCTCCAGATGCTGCCCGTCCTCGGCACCGTGGTGCCGCGCACCGAGGCCGCCCCGCACGCCGCCGCCCTCGGCGTGGCCTTCCAGCTCACCAACTTCCTGCGGGACGTCGGCGAGGACCTCGACCGCGGCCGCGTCTACCTCCCCGCCGACCTGCTCGCCGCGCACGGCGCCGACCGCGAACTGCTGCTCTGGAGCCGGCGCACCGGCCGCGGCGACCGGCGGATCACCGACGCGCTGCGGGCCGCCGAGGACCTCGTCCGTGGCGTCTACCGCGAGGCCGCGCCCGGCATCGCGATGCTCGACCCGGCGTCCCGCCCCTGTATCCGTACCGCGTTCGTGCTCTACGGAGGGATCCTCGACGCCATCGCCGAGGGCGGGTACACGGTGGTCCACCGGCGTGCGGTGGTGCCGCTGCGGCGGCGGCTGACGGTGGCCGGCGACGGTCTCGTCCGCGTGCTGCGGGCCCGGGTGGCGGCGGGCGCCGCCGCCCCGCCTGCGCCCGTGAACCCGGTGGTGCGGGCCGCCGCGGTTTCCGAGGAGACCCGGTGACCGCCGGTCGTCGGGGGCGGTTCCCGCTGCGGCTGCGCAGGAACCCGGTGGCCTGGACACACCAGCGGCCCACCTGGCGGGAGGCCCGCCCCGCCGTGATCGCCGGCGCGCTGAAGCGGGCGCAGGCGCGGCCGTCCGGCAACTGGTACGTCGTCGGCGCCACCGCCGACCTCCCCCGTGACCGGCCGCTCGCCCGGACCGTGGCGGGGCGGGAAGTGGTCGTGTGGCGCGACCGCGTGGGGCGGCTGGTGGCCGGGCCCGGCAGCTGCCCGCACCTCGGGGCGCCGCTGGGCGACAGCCCCGTGCGCTGCGGCACCCTCATCTGTCACTGGCACGGCCTGGCCCTGGACGGCGGCCCGGCGGCGGGCTGGGAGCCCCTGCCCGCGCACGACGACGGAGTCCTCGTCTGGGTCCGGCTGGACGACGCCGGCGGCGAGACGCCGCGCGAGGCCCCCGCGGTGCCCGCCCGGCCCGCGCTCTCCGGCGCCGTGCACGCCGTGTATACCGGCATCGGCGTCTGTGAGCCCGAGGACGTGGTCGCCAACCGACTCGACCCGTGGCACGGCGCCTGGTTCCACCCGTACTCCTTCGTGGACCTCACCGTCCTCGACGTGCCGGGTCCGGACGGCGGGGGCGTCGACGGCGACGGTTTCGCCGTCGACGTGTCGTTCAAGGTCGCCGGGCGACTGGTGGTGCCGGTACGGGCCGTGTTCACCGCGCCGGGGCCGCGCACCGTCGTGATGCGCATCGTCGAGGGCGAGGGCGAGGGATCCGTCGTCGAGACCCATGCCACGCCGCTCGGCCCGGACGACCGGGGCAGGCCGCGCACCGCCGTGATCGAGGCGGTCGTGGCAGCCTCCGACCGCCGCGGCTTCGCCGTGGCCCGCGCGCTGGCGCCCGCGCTGCGCCCGCTGGTGCGCGCCGCCGCCGGGCGGCTGTGGCGCGACGACCTGGCGTACGCCGAGCGCCGGTGGCTCCTGCGTTCGACCGGCCGTTTCCCCGGCTGACCCGGCGCCAGCGCCGTAGAGTTCGCACATGGCACGGGAGAGGGAGCCGGTCCCCGAGGTGGGTCTGACGACCGGCGCCCTGGCCCGGCGGCTCGGCGTCTCGCCGACGACTCTGCGCTCCTGGGACCGCCGGTACGGGGTGGGCACGGAGGTACGGACCGAGGGGCGGCATCGCCGCTGGTCACCGCGGGACGTGGCGGTACTGGAGGCGATGTGCCGGCTGACGTCGGCGGGAGTACCGCCCGCGGAGGCCGCCCGTGCCGCGCGCGCCGGCGCCGGCGTGTCCGCGACGGCAGCCGTGTCCGCAACCGCACAGGACGGCCCGGACGGCGGGAGTCCCGACGGCGACGGCCGCTCCCATGCCGCCGGTGCCCTCCCGCTGGGCGACGTGCGTCAGGAGTGCCGCGGCCTCGCCCGGGCCGCCGTACGGCTGGACGCCCCGGCGGTGGACGACCTGCTGACCGCCGCCGTCGACCGGCACGGCGTCGTCGGCGCCTGGCACGACGTCATGATGCCGGTGCTGCACGCCGTGGGCCGCAAGTGGGAGACGTCGGGCGACCGGTACGTCGAGGTCGAGCATCTGCTGTCCTGGCACGTCTCGACCACGCTACGCCGGGCCACGCGGCGGGTGAACCCGCCCGCCCCGCCGCCGGAGGCGGTCCCCGCGACCGCCCCGGGTCCGGTCGTGCTGGCCTGCGTGCCCGGGGAGCAGCACACCCTCGCTCTCGAAGCCCTCACCGCGGCGCTGAGCGAGCGCGGCGTGCCCACCCGGATGTTCGGCGCGGCCGTGCCGGCGGAGGCGCTGACCGCGGCGGTGCGACGGCTCGGCCCTCCCGTCGTCGTCCTGTGGGCGCAGGCCCGCAGCACGGCGAGCACCCCCCTTGCGGCGCACGTCGCCGGGACCCGCTGGGGTGCCCGCGGCGCCCGCCGTCGTCCGCTGGTCGTGCTCGGCGGCACCGGGTGGGCCGGTTCCGCGCCGTCCGGGATGCCGAGGCCGGGCGGTCTCGGCGAGGCGCTGGAGCTGGTGTCCGGCGGGTACTAGGGCCCGTCGTCGACCCCCGGGTGGGCTCAGGTGGGGTTCTCCCAGGACGCCGGTTCGGCCGCCAGTTCGCGTACCGGCTCCGGGAGCGCGTTCGCCGCGATGTCCGCGACCGTGACCCCTTCGAGGATCTTGCGCACGTTCGCCCGCAGCGCGATCCACAGCGGCAGCAGCGGCTCCGCCGAGCCCTGGTACGCCAGCCCGGTCGGGCGCTCGCCGCGGACCGACACGATCGGGCCGTCGACGGTCCGGATGATGTCGGCGACCGTGATCGCCGACGCCTCGCGCGCCAGCCGGTAGCCGCCGCTGCCGCCGCGCCGGCTGTCGACGATCCCGCCGCGCCGCAGATCTCCGAGGATCCCCTCCAGGAACTTGTGCGGGATGTCCTGCGCGGCGGCGATGGCCTCCGCCTTCACCGGTTCGCCGCCCTGCCGTACGGCGAGTTCGAGTACCGCCCGTACCGCGTAGTCCGCCCGTGCCGAGATCCTCATACATCCATTGTGACCGCCGCTACGCCAGCCGGATCACGTTCCAGGACGGCGGCTCCGGTGCGGCCGTCAGCCGGCCGTCCGCGAGGGACGTGCCGGTGACGGGGTGCGGGGTGACGCGGTCGGGGTCGGTGAGCGTGTCGCGGGCGTCGGGGTCGGCGTCCGCGAGCGCGCTGTGCTCGAGGACCTCGCCCCGGCCGTGCCGCGACGCCTGCCGCCCGGAAACGCGAACAGGACCGTATTTTCGGAGGAGTTGCGCGTCAACGGTGCGCGGCGATGGGTCGCGCACGACTTTCGGCGCCCGGTGATCGTTCTCGGTTGAAACAACGGTCGCGGGACCGCATGACGCGGACACATCCGGCCGCGTAGTCTCGAACCGCTCGTCGATCGGTGGTGAGGGGGTGCGATGGATCTCGCTGCGCTACGGCGCCGGCGGCGCGGCTCGGCCATGCGCGCGCTGGCCGCCGAACTCGGCACCGCCCTGCGGACCCGCCCCCGTCCCCCCGCCGACATGCACGAACTGTGCCGGGCGCTGTGCGAGGCGATGAGCACGCTGCGCGGCGGGCGCCCCGTCGAGTTGCGCTTCGAGCGGTTCCCCGACGAGATCGAAGTGACCGGGCTGTGGGTGGAGTTCGAGGACTTCGACCTCGTCATCGTCGAGGAACGCGCCGAGGCGGTTCAGCAACTGGTCATTCTCGGCCATGAGTTGTGGCACATGTACGCCGGGCACGGTCATCAGCACGTCGTCGGGGCGGCCGCCGCGCACGCCCTCGCGGACCGCTCCGGCCGGCAGGGCACCGCCCTCGTGGTCGCCGCCCGCAACGGCTCGCGCCGACGGGAGGAGGCCGAGGCCGACGAGTTCGGCCACCGGCTCGCCGCGCTGTTGCGGCCCCTCGCCGGCGGCGACCGCGGCGGCAGCCACGACATCGGTTCGCTCGACCCCGTACAGCGTTCCATGGGCTACCGCGGACGAAGGGGTGCGCAGCGGTGACGAACGCCTACGGCGTCGCCGGCGGTCCCCCGCGGGTGATCTCTTCAGCGAGGTGCACATGACCTTCTGGCTGCCGGCCCTCGTACTGACCGCGGCCCTGGCGATCAAACTGCCCAGCATCATCAAGATGTGGCGGGACCCGCTGCTGCGTGCCGTCGGTGGTCTGCTGCTGTTCGCGTGCGCCGTGTTCGTCTTCGCGGCCCCGAAGACCATCGCCTGGACGAACCGCGTGACCGGAGTGCCCAACATCTCCGCGCCCTGGGTGTACTCCCTGCTCACGGCGCTCTGCGCGTCCTGGCTGCTGCTGATCATCGCCTGGCGCAACGGCCTGACCGACCGCGCGAACCGCACACGCCGCGCGGTCCGTTGGGTCGTCGCCGTCTACGCCGGCGTGATCGTCGCCCTGTGGGTGCTCTTCTGGCTGGCCGACGCGCCCGTGGAACGCCTGCGCGACCTGGACACGTACTACGCCACCACCCCCTTCATGCGCGAGCAGATCATGCTCTACCTGACCGCGCACACCGTGGCCTGCGCGATCACGGCCCGGCTGATCTGGAACTGGATCCGCACCGAAGGCCTCGACGCCTGGCTCCGCTGGGGCCTGCGGCTGCTGGGCGTCGGCTACGCGACGAACCTGTTCTTCGACGCGTCCAAGCTCACCGCCATCGTCGCCCGCTGGACCGGCCACGACCTGGACCGGCTGAGCACCGACGTCGCGCCGGTGGCCGCCTGCGTCTCCGCCACCCTGGTCGCGGTCGGCTTCATCGTCCCGCACGCCGGCCAGTACCTCCAGGAGCACTGGCGTGTCCGGGCCCGCCACCGGCAACTGCGCCCCCTGGGCCTGCTGATGCGTTCCGTCACCGACGGCCGCGAGCCCTTCGCCCCGCACGCCCCCGCCGAACTGCGCCTGATCCGCCGTGAGACGTTCATCCGTGACGCGCTGCTCCAGCTCTCCCGTCATCTCGACGAGGACCTGCGCGCACGGGCGTACGAGGCGGCCCTCGACCTCGGGTTCGAGCGCGGCCGGGCGCAGGCCCTCGCCGCCGCCGTGACGATCCAGGACGCCGTCGCCGCCCGGGAACGGTCCCGGGACCACTGCCGGAGCGCCCCTCCCTCGGAGCCGGACAACACCTACCTCCTCCGGGAGATCCACGCCGTGTCCCAGGCCCTTCGCAGTTCCGACGAGATCAAGGCGGTCCGCGCCCGCGCCGCCGCCCCGGCAGAGAGTGTGTCCGCGCATGACTGAACCGTCCCTCCCCGCCAGAACCGCCGTCGTCCTGGGGGGATCCCACGCCGGCATGCTCGCGGCGCGCGCGCTGGCGGAGTTCGCCGACCGGGTCGTCGTGGTGGAGCGGGACGTGCTGCCCGAGGGACCCGCGCCCCGCAAGGGCCTGCCGCAGGCGCGGCACGCCCACATGCTGTGGTCGGGCGGCGCGCGGGCGGTGGAGGCCCTGGTGCCGGGTGTCACCGAGGCCCTGCGGGAGGCCGGGGCGCGCCGGCTGCCCGTCACGACGGACATGGTCGCCCTGTCCCGGCAGGGCTGGTTCCGCCGCTGGCCCGAGTCCCACCACGTGGTCCTGGCCGGCCGGGACCTGCTGGACGCCACGATCCGCGCGCACGTCCTCGCGGACCCCCGGGTCGAGGTCCTGCAGGGCACACAGGTGGTGGGACTTGAGGGCACCGCGGCGGCCGTCACCGGGGTCCGGGTGCGGGGACGCGACGCCGGCGAGGAGCGGGTCGTCGGGGCGGGCATGGTCGTCGACGCCACCGGGCGCGGCTCGACGGCCGCCCGCTGGCTGACCGACCTGGGACTCCCCACGGCCCGGCAGCGCAAGGTGGACCCCGGCCTGGCGTACGCCAGCCGGCTCTACCTCGCCCCCGAGGACGCCCGTTCCGGCTTCCCGGTCGTCAACGTGCAGTCCGACCCGCGGGACGGCGGGCCGGGCCGGGCGGGCTTCCTGCTGCCCATCGAGGACGGCCGGTGGATCGTCACCCTGTCCGGCACCCGTGGCGGCGAACCCTCCCCGGCGACCGGCGACTTCGCGCGGTTCGCCCGCGAGGACCTCCGGCACCCGCTCATCGGCGATCTGCTGGAACGGGCCGAGCCGCTGTCCGAGGTGTCGTTCACCCGCGCCACCGTCAACCGCCGCTACTACTACGAGCGGATGCGGGCCTGGCCCGAGAACTTCACCGTCCTCGGCGACGCGCTCGCCTCCTTCAACCCGGTCTACGGGCACGGCCTCGCGGCCGCCGCACAGAGCGCGCTGCTGCTGCGCGACCTGACGCGGCGCCACGGCTGGGCGGCACCCGGGCTGTCCCGCCGGGTCCAGAAGGCGCTGGCACGGCCGGTCGGCGCCGCCTGGGACCTGGCCATCGGCCAGGACGTGTTCTACCCCGGCGCCACCCCGGACGGCCCCACGCTGAGGGACCGGCTCGTGGCCTCGTACGTCGACCGGCTGATGTACACGGCCACCGGCAACGGCCGGATCGCCCGCCGGGTGACCGACGTGACCTCGCTGGAGCGGCGCTCGGAGGTGCTGCTCGCCCCGTCGGTCCTGCTGGCGGCGGCGCTGGGGCCGCTGCAGCCGGCCCTCCCCGGCCCCCCGTTGACCAGCGAGGAGCGGAAGGCCGCGGGGCTTCCCTAGGCCCTGACGGTCCCGCGGGCCGGGCTCGTGCGCCGGTAGCCGGACTCCAGTTGGGAGCGGTGACGAAGGACGGAGCGCTGCTCCCATTCTGGTGTGGTGGTCATCGCCACAGCTTCGCTGAAACACCCGTTCCCACCAAGCGCGTTCGGGCACGCCCGGGGCGCAAGCCGAACTTCCCACGCGCGCCCGGCCCCATGAACTCCCTTTGCCGGGACGCTTCCCACCTCACGCAGGCGTGCTGGGCCGGCCCCGGGCGCATCCCGCCCCTAGCCCGCGAACGCCGGCTGGGCCACGCCGGATCCGGTGTCGGGGAGGACCAGCAGTGAGCCGGACAGGGGGGACGGGGCCGTCAGGCCGGTGCGGGCCGTGGTGACGTACAGGTCCGTCAGGTTCGCGCCGCCGAAGGCGCAGGCCGTGGGGCGGGGGACGGGGAGCCGGAGTATCCGGTCCAGCTCGCCGGCCGGCGTGTAGCGGCGTATCGCGCCCCCGTCCCACAGGGCCACCCACACACAGCCGTCGGCGTCGACCGTGAGGCCGTCGGGGAATCCGGCGCCCTCCTCGATCCTGACCAGGGTGCGGCGGTGCGACACCCGTCCGTCGGCGTGGTCGAAGACGTCGATCCGGCGGGTCGGGGAGTCGACGTAGTACATGAGGCGGCCGTCGGGGCTCCAGCCGGTGCCGTTGCTCACCGTCACGTCGTCGAGGACGACCTCCACCGAGCCGTCGGGCGCGACCCGGGCCAGCGTGCCGCCGCCCGGCGCCTCGTCGTAGCGCATGGTGCCCGCCCACAGCGCGCCGTCGGGCGCCACGGCGGCGTCGTTGGCGCGGCGGCCGGGGACCGGGTCGTGATGCAGCCGGCGGAAGGTGCCGTCCGGGTCCAGCAGGCCCACTCCGTCCCGGAGGTTGAGGACCAGTCCGCCGCCCGCGCGGGGCTTGGCCGCGCCGATGTGCTGGTGCGTGGTGCGGGTCGCGCGGCGGCCGGTGGCGGGGTCGTAGGTGTGCAGCCGGCAGCCCAGGATGTCGATCCAGATCAGCCGCCCCTCCCGCGCGTCCCACGTCGGGCCCTCGCCGAGCGTCGCCTCGGCCCGTACCGCCACCTCGTAGGCGGTCATACGGCGCTCCGGTGGCCCAGCCGCTCCGACAGCTCCGCCGCGCCCTTCACGGCGAGCTGCTCCAGCTCGGCGCGGCGTTCGTCGCTCCAGCGGATCATCGGCACCGAGATGGACAGGGCGGCCACCACCTGGCCGGTGCGGTCGCGGACCGGCGCGGCGACGCAGGAGACGTCCGGGTTGGACTCCCGGCTCTCCACGGCGACGCCCCGCTGCCGGATCCCGGCGAGGGCCTCGCGCAGGGCCGCCGGGTCGGTGATGCTGTTCCGCGTCATCGCGGCCAGCTCGGCGCCGTCGGGGACGCGGGCCGCGAGCTCCGGCTCGGGCAGGGAGGCCAGCAGCATCTTGCCGACGGAGGTGCAGTGGGCGGGGAGGCGACGGCCGGCCGCGGAGACCATGCGCACGGCGTGCGTGGAGTCGACCTTGGCGATGTAGATGACGTCCGTGCCCTCCAGGATCGCCACGTGCACCGTCTCGTCGCAGGTCTCGGCGACGGACCGGGCGACCTGCTGACCCTCGGCGGCGAGGTCGAGCTGCTCGGCGTAGCGGCTGCCGAGCTGGTAGGGCCGGACGCCCAGCCGGTAGCGGCCGGGCTGGCCGGGGACCTGCACGATGTACGACCGGGCGGCGAGCGTGGTGACCAGCTCGTGCACGGTGGTGCGCGGCAGCTGGAGCTTGCGCACGATGTCGGGGGCGGAGAGCGTGCCGTCCCCGTCGAGGAAGAGCTCCAGGATGTCGAGAGCCCGGGTCACGGCAGGTACGAGGCGTCCCACGGCCGGCTCCCTCCCTTGCGTTCTGAGACTTGCGTCTGCGGCTTACGGCTGGGTGTGCTGTTGGCTTGAGCGGTGCGTCGTCCCGGGCCGCGTGTTCGAAATTTCAACATGCGGTCGGAATGGCGAACACAGGCTACTCATGGAGTGTTTGCCTGGGCAATGGCCTTGCAGGGGCCGATGGCCTTGCAGGGGCCGGGTGGGGTGCCGGGGACTCAGCCCGTGCGCAGGTGACCGAAGGCGGTGCGCAGCAGCTCCTCGGCGACGGCCAGGGTGCGCTCCCCTTCCGGCAGGGCCGCGTACGCGAACAGCGCCGACCGGATCGCGCCGACCGCGGCCCGCGCGAGCACCGCGGCGCGCAGGGACGATGCGGCGTCGGGCTCGTGGCGCGCGAGCCGCTCCCGCACGGCCTGCGCGAGCTCGGTCTCGAACTGGCCGAGAACCGGCAGGAACTGACGCACCGGCTGGCCGGGGAAGCGCTGCGGCGGGCCGCTGAACATCAGGCCCACACCGCCGTCGGAGACGAGATCGAGGGCCGCGCCCAGCACGGCGGCGTAAGGGTCCTCCTCGGCGGGCCGGGCGATCACCCGGGCCCGCATGACCGGGGCGAGGTCCAGCGTCTCGTCGAGGACGAGGTCCTCCTTGGAAGGGAAGTAGCGGAAGAACGTCCGCTCGGTGACCCCGGCCGCCGCCGCGATGTCCCGCACCGTGGTCCGGGCGTACCCGCGCTCCTCGAACATGCGGTGCGCCGCCTCCTGGAGCGCCCTGCGCGTGGCCGCCTTGTGCGCCTCGCGCCGGCCGCGAGGCTCGGCGTGGGGAGTGTCGAGGGTTGCCATGTGAGGAGTATCGCAGGCGGAAAACCGACGGTACAGAATCTGTCAGTCATGACAGTTTGGCTATGCTGTCAGTCATGACACTTTTTCGCAGGGGGCGTACGGTCCACGCGGGGACCTCACGGCGGGCCCGGCTGGTCGCCCTGGGCGTGGCCGCGGCGGTGCTCGCCGCGGCGGGCGTCGCCGAGGCGGTGGCCCGCGACCGGGCGGCCGACCGGCTCGCGGACCGTATGGAGCGCCGGCTGCACACCACGCTGGACGTCGACTTCGGCCCGACTCCCGTGATGGTGCAGCTGGCCCGCGGGGCCTTCCCCCGGGTCGAGGTCTCCGGCGAGGGCGCGACCTTCCGCCGGTTCACCGGGGTGGATCTGCACGCGGAGCTTGACGACGTGGTGCGCACCGGCGGCGGACTGTCGGTGGCCGACTCCCGGGTGAGCGCCGAACTGACGGACGCCGCCCTCGCGGACGCCGTCGCCACGATGACCGGCGGCGCGCTCGGCACCGCCGCCGTCACCCCCGATCCCGGCGCGGGCGAACTCGTCGTGCACGCCGGGCCGGCCGGTCGGATCTCCGTCGGTTTCCGGCCGGTACTGAGGGAGCGGGGCATCCGCATCGAGCGCACCGCGGTGAAGGTCGGCGACCGCACGATCCCGGACGCGCTCGCCGCCCAGTTCCTCGGCGGGGCCCCCCGGGAACTGGACCTGTCCGGGCTGCCGCTCGGCCTGAAACCGGAACGGCTCGCCGTGACGTCGACCGGGCTGCGGCTGGAGCTGACGGGAGGCAGTACGACCGTGAAGGCCTGAGGCCCACCCGTCGTAGCCCTTCACCGAAGCCCCCGCCCTCCCCCACCGCACTGCCACTACTGCACGAGGAGCATCTCCGTGGCGACTTGGCTCTATCGGCTCGGCCTCGGCGCGTACCGCCGCCGGCGGCTCGTCCTCGCGGCCTGGCTGGCCGTGCTGGCCGGTGCCGTCTGCGCGCTGGTCGTCGTGGGCGGCAAGCTCGACAACGAGTTCACCATTCCCGGCTCCGAGTCCCAGCGGGCGCAGGACACGATGGCCGAGGACTTCCCGGCGGCGGCCGGGACCAGCGCGCAGATCGTGTTCACCGCGCCCGAGGGACGCAAGGTGAGCGAGCCTCGCACCGCGCAGGGCATCCAGCGCACGCTCACCGCCGCGCAGGACGCGCCGCAGGTCGCCGCGGTGATCCCGCCGGACACGGCCGGGACCGTGACGCCCGACGGGCGGACCGCGCTGGCGCAGGTCAACTACGACGTGAGCCGGTCCGCCCTGGACGACGGCACGCTCGACGCGCTGGAGGAGACCACACGGGCCGCCGAGGAGGCGGGACTCGAGGTGTCCGTCGGCGGTCAGGCCTACGGCAACGGGGTGCTGACGCCCAGCGTTCTCGAACTCCTCGGTGTGGTCGTCGCGTTGGCGGTGCTCGCCCTCACCTTCGGCTCGCTGCTCGCCGCCGGGATGCCGCTGCTGACCGCGTTCGTCGGCGTCGGCACCGGGCTCGCCGGACTCCTCGCGGTGTCCTCGGGGGTGACGGTGTCGTCGACCGCGCTGAGCCTCGCGCTGATGCTGGGGCTGGCCGTGGGGATCGACTACGCCCTGTTCGTGCTCTCCCGGCACCGCACGCAACTGGCCCAGGGGATGGACCCGCGGGAGTCCACGGGGCGGGCGGTCGGCACGGCGGGCAGCGCGGTGGTGTTCGCGGGAACGACGGTCGTCATCGCGCTGGTGGGGCTGCTGGTCGTCCGTATTCCGTTCCTGACCGTCATGGGCCTGAGCGCGGCGGCGGCCGTACTCATCGCGGTGCTGGTCGCGGTGACGCTGCTGCCGGCCCTCTTCGCCCTCGCGGGATCCCGGCTGACGCCACGCCCTGACTCACGGGCGGCGCGGCGGGCCGCGGCCGCGGCGGGCGGCGCCGCGAGCCGGCGCGGAGAAGGAGACACACGCGGCGACGCGAGCGGCCGGGGCGGGGAGCGCGAGCACGCCCCGCTCAGCGGCGCCTCCGTCGACGGCGCCTTCGCCGACGGCCCCTCCCCCGGCGAGCCCCCGTCGGTCATGGGCCGACGCTGGGCCCTTCTCGTCACCCGGCGCCCCCTCCTCGTCGTCCTCGCCTCCGTCGCCGCCCTGGTGACCCTCGCCGTTCCCGCCGCCGATCTGCGTCTCGCCCTGCCCGACAACGGCAGCGCGGCGCACGGGACGTCGCAGCGCGAGACCTACGACACTGTCGCCGGGACCTTCGGGCCGGGATTCAACGGGCCGCTGCTGGTGCTGGCCGAGGCGGACGTCCGGGGTGAGGCCGGGCGGCGGCAGGCAGCCGCCGTGGGCGGGCGGTTGGGACAACTGCCCGGGGTGGTGAAGGTCGGGCAGCCGCAGTACGCCCCGCGGTCCGGGCGGGCGGTGATCCAGGTCGTGCCGGACGGCGGCCCGCAGGACGAGTCCACGCAGGAGCTGGTGGACGCCATCCGCGGCGACGCCGCCACGATCGAGCGGGAGACCGGCGCCGCCGTCTCGGTCACCGGCACCACCGCGATCGGCATCGACGTCTCCGACCGGCTGAGCGCCTCCCTGCTCCCGTTCGCGGCCGTGGTCGTGGGCCTGTGCCTGGTGCTGCTGCTGCTCGTCTTCCGGTCACTGGTCGTGCCCCTCAAGGCGACGGCCGGTTTCCTGCTGTCGGTGGCGGCGTCCTTCGGCGCGGTCGTGGCGGTGTTCCAGTGGGGCTGGCTCGCGGGCGCCCTGGGTGTGGCCAGTACCGGACCGGTCGTCAGCTTCCTGCCCATCGTGCTGATGGCGGTGCTGTTCGGACTGGCGATGGACTACGAGGTGTTCCTGGTGTCCGGCATGCGCGAGGAGTGGGTGCGCACCGGGCGCGCCCGGGACGCGGTGGTCGACGGCGCCGGGCACGCCTCACGGGTGGTCACGGCGGCGGCGCTGATCATGTTCTTCGTCTTCGCCAGCTTCGTGACCACGGAGGACGCCATCGTCAAACCCATCGCCTTCTCCCTGGCGTTCGGCGTGCTGGTGGACGCCTTCGTGGTGCGGATGACGCTGGTGCCGGCGGTTCTGGCCATGGTGGGCCGCGGCGCCTGGTGGCTGCCACGGCGACTGGACCGGCTGCTGCCCGACCTCGACATCGAGGGAGCCCGGCTGCGCGCCGACCCGCACAGAGAACCCGTACGCCCACTGACCGAAATCAAAGCCGGCTCTGGCTGAGATACCCGGGATAAAAACCGGCACCGGCCTGCCTCTCGCGTTCACCGAGAGGCAGGCCGATTATTTTCGTCGTCAATTGTTTCCGCCGAAGAAATTAGCGGCGGAATATTTGATTCCAGTGAAGCGCATGTGCTTGACTGAAGGCATCGAATCGACATGCGGTTCGAACGGGGGAGAGCTGACCACTCTTTCTTCAGTCTTCGTACGCCCTGACGGCGTACTTCACCGAGCGCCACTCCGACGGTCTGGCCTGCGCAAAGACGCCCGGGCCGACCGCACATCGGCACGCACGATTCCCTCTCCCGTCATTCGCCGGAAGCGGCCGTTTTCCGCTGCCCGAAGCTGGACCGAAGCTGACCCGAAACAAAGGAATCAGGCATGCATATCGAAGAGAAAATCGCTCCTGCTCGTCGCGCGATGCGTACCGCCGCCCGCCCGGTCATCACCGGCTCCTCACATTCTTTTCCAGGTGCCCCGAGCAGCCAGGACGAGCTGTGGCAGGACTTTTTCCTGGAGCACTACGACGGTTTTCCGCTGGCCCGCCGGATATTCGAGAATTCCGGTATCAGCTCCCGCTCCACGGCCGTGGACCCGCGCGCCGAGAAGGAGGTGTCCGGCTGGAGCACCGGACAGCGCATGAACCGCTACATCGAGGAGGCCGTCCCGCTCGGCAGGCGCACGGTCGCCCACGCCCTGGAGTCCGCCGGCCTGGCCCCGCAGGACGTGGGCCTGCTGGCCGTGGCGTCCTGTACCGGCTACACCACGCCCGGGCTGGACTTACGCCTCGCCGACGAGCTCGGCATGAGCAGCAAGGTCCAGCGGCTGTTCATCGGCCACATGGGCTGTTACGCCGCCGTCCCGTCGCTGGGCGCGGTCTCCGACTTCGTCGCCTCCCGAGGCCGCCCGGCCGTGCTGCTGTGCCTCGAACTCACCTCGCTGCACGTCCAGCCGCCCACCCGCGACATCGAACAGATCGTGGCGCACGCCCTGTTCGCCGACGCGGCCGCCGCCGTCGTCCTGGAGCCCGACGCGGACAGCGGCTACGAGGTGATCGACGTCGTCGCGGTCACCGACCACTCCACCGCCGACCACATGAGCTGGCAGATCACCGACCTCGGCTTCAAGATGGGCCTGTCGCCCAAGGTCCCGGACGTGCTCGCGCAGCACGTCGGCGAGGTGGTCCGCGACCAGCTGCTCGCCCCGCACGGGCTGACCCCCGACGAGGTCACCGGCTGGGCCGTGCATCCGGGCGGCAAGCGGATCCTGGAGGTCGTCGGCGAACGTCTCGACCTGCCGGCCGGCGCGCTGGACGCGTCGTACGGCGTCCTCGACGAGTGCGGCAACTGCTCCTCGCCCACCGTCCTTATGGTCCTCGAGCGGCTGCCCCGCACCGACGGCCCCGTGGTCGCCATGGCCTTCGGCCCCGGCCTGACCCTCTACGCGGCCCTGCTGCGCCGCACCTGACGCCTTCGACGCACCTTCCCGGCACGACCCCACGGACACCACCCCAAGGACGCACGGAAGGAACAGCTGCACATGCCCACCGCGACCTCACCGGCCCCGGGCCAGGTCTTCGTCACCGGCACCGGACGCTGCGGCTCCACCCTGGTCTCCGAGCTGCTGCGCGAGCACCCGCAGGTCCTCAGCCTGTCGGAGCTCTTCAACCACCTCACGGACATGTACCGGATCACCGCCCGGGTCTTCCCCGAAGGCCCCGTGACGGCGGCGGAGTTCTGGCGGATCCTGTCCTCCCGCAACACCGTCAACAAGCTCCTGACCGCCCACGGGCTCGCCCCCGAGGAGGTCCTCTACCGCACCGCCCCCGGCACCCGCTTCCAGGCCGCCGACGGCGTCCCGGCGATCCTCCTCACCACGCTGCCCCACCTCACCGGCACCCCCGACGAGCTGTACGACGAGCTGGAGGCGGCCGTCGCCCGGTTCCCCGACGCCGGGGCCGGCGCGCACTACCACCGCCTCTTCGGCTGGCTGTGCACCCGCTTCGGCAGGTCCCTGTGGGCGGAGCGCAGCGGCGGCTCGCTGATCCTCGCCTCGCAGTTCCGTCAGCACTTCCCCGACGCCCGGTATCTGCACATCGTGCGCGACGGCCGGGACACCGCCCTGTCGATGAGCCGGCACACCGGCTTCCGGATGGCCGCGGTGGTGATGGCACTGCACCTGACGCTCGGTCACGATCCGTACGCCGAGCAGCCTGCCCTCGACGCCGAGCGGGACCTGGGCTTCGTGCCGGAGGAACTGCTGCCCTTCCTGCCGGAACGTTTCGACGCCGACGCGGTGCGCGACTACCGGGTCCCGGTCCCGCTGTTCGGCACCTACTGGGCGGACGAGATGCGGCGCGGCATGACGGCGATGTCCGCGCTGCCCCGGGAGAACGTGCTGCACCTGTGGTACGAGGACCTGCTCGCCTCACCCGAGGAATCCCTGCACCGCATCGGCGAGTTCCTCGGCGACGGTTTCCTGGACGAGGACTGGGTGGGCCGGTGCGCGGCCAAGGTGGGCGCGCCCTCGTCGTCCTGGCGGGATCTGCCCGGCGCCGAGCGGGAGGAGCTGGAGCAGGCGTGCGCCCCCGGCTTCTCGGTGCTCGCCGCGCACGGGGTCGCCCCCCTGGCCGGCGCGGCGGCCCCGGCGGCGAGGAGCGGCGCATGAGGACCCCGCCGACCCAGGGCGCCACGGTCTGGCTGACCGGGCTGCCCAGCTCCGGCAAGACGACCCTGGCGCAGGCGCTGGCCAGCCGGCTCACCCGAGAGGGACATCGCGTCGAGGTGCTCGACGGCGACGAGATCCGCACCTTCCTCAGCGCCGGCCTCGGCTTCACCCGCGAGGACCGCGACACCAACGTGCAGCGCATCGGACTAGTCGCCGAGGTGCTGGCCCGCAACGGGATCCTGGTGCTGGTCCCGGTCATCGCGCCGTACGCCGACAGCCGCGAGGCGGTCCGCAAGCGGCACGAGGCGAGCGGAACGCCGTATCTGGAGGTGCATGTCGCCACCCCGCTCCAGGTGTGCGCCGTGCGCGACGTGAAGGGCCTGTACGCGCAGGCCCGTGCCGGGAGGCTGTCCGGGTTGACCGGCATCGACGACCCCTACGAGCCTCCGCGGTCGCCGGACGCGAAGGTGGAGACGCAGCTCCAGTCCGTCGCCGAGTCGGTGACCGTCGTGCACGGGCTGATGACGCGGCGGGGGCTGCTGTGACCGCCGTGGCCGCCCGGCTCACGCACACCGACGTGCTGGAGTCGGAGGCGGTGTACATCTTCCGCGAGGTGGCCGGTCAGTTCGAGAAGCCGGTGCTGCTGTTCTCCGGCGGCAAGGACTCCGTCGTGATGCTGCACCTGGCGCTGAAGGCGTTCGCGCCGGCGCCGCTGCCGTTCGCGCTGCTGCATGTGGACACCGGGCACAACTTCCCGGAGGTGCTCGCCTACCGGGACCGTGTGGTAGCCACCCATGGGCTCACCCTCCATGTGGCCTCCGTACAGGACTACATCGACCGGGGTGTGCTGCGCGAGCGGCCCGACGGCACCCGTAATCCGTTGCAGACGCTTCCGCTGCTGGAGGCGATCTCCGGCGGCGGCTTCGACGCGGTGTTCGGCGGCGGGCGGCGCGACGAGGAGAAGGCCCGGGCCAAGGAGCGGGTGTTCTCGCTGCGCGACGAGTTCGGTACGTGGGACCCGCGCCGCCAGCGGCCCGAGCTGTGGCAGCTCTACAACGGCCGCCATCTGCCCGGCGAGCACGTGCGGGTCTTCCCGCTCAGCAACTGGACCGAGCTGGACGTGTGGCAGTACATCGCCCGCGAGGCCGTCGAGCTGCCGTCCCTCTACTTCGCGCACGAGCGCGAGGTGTTCCTGCGCTCCGGCATGTGGCTGGCCCCCGGCGACTGGGGCGGCCCCAAGAACGGCGAACCGGTGGAGAGGCGCCGGGTGCGCTACCGCACCGTCGGCGACATGTCCTGCACCGGCGCGGTGCTGTCCGAGGCGTCCGGCGTCGACCAGGTGATCGTCGAGATCACCGCCTCCCGGCTCACCGAACGCGGCGCGACCCGCGCCGACGACCGGCTGTCGGAGGCCGCGATGGAGGACCGCAAGCGCGAGGGGTACTTCTGAGATGACCGCCGATCTGACGGCTTTCGGCCACCCCCCGCATGTCACCGCCGCCCTGATGATGCGCGGCATCTTCCAGGAGGCCCGGTCCCGGCTGAGTGCCGGGGCCGGAGCACAGGAGGGACACATGAACCCCACGCCCACCTCCCGGCCCGACGAGGCGCCCGTGGCCGAGGCGGATCTGCTCCGCTGGGCCACCGCCGGCTCGGTGGACGACGGAAAGTCCACCCTCGTGGGACGGCTGCTGCACGACTCCAAGTCGGTCCTCGCCGACCAGCTGGAGGCCGTCGCCCGCGCCTCCTCGGGCGAGGGACCCGACCTGGCCCTGCTCACCGACGGGTTGCGCGCCGAGCGCGAGCAGGGCATCACCATCGACGTGGCGTACCGGTACTTCGCCACCCCGCGCCGGCGGTTCATCCTCGCCGACACCCCGGGGCACGTGCAGTACACCCGGAACATGGTCACCGGCGCCTCCACCGCCACCCTCACCGTGATCCTCGTCGACGCCCGCAAGGGCGTGGTCGAGCAGACCCGCCGGCACGCCGCCGTGGCGGCGCTGCTGCGGGTGCCGCACGTGGTCCTCGCGGTCAACAAGATGGACCTCGTCGGCTACGAGCGGTCCGTGTTCGAGGCGATCGCCGGGGAGTTCACCCGGCTCGCGGCCGGCCTCGGCATCCCCGACGTCACCGCGATCCCGATCTCCGCGCTCTCCGGGGACAACGTGGTCGAGTCCTCCCCGCGCATGGACTGGTACGGCGGCCCGACCGTCCTGGCGCATCTGGAGAGCGTACCGGTCACCGAGGAGGCCGCCGACGCCCCGGCCCGTTTCCCGGTCCAGTACGTCATCCGCTCCGGTGACACCCGCCTGTACGCCGGTCAGCTCGCGAGCGGTGCAATGCGGGTGGGCGACCGGGTCACCGTGCTGCCGTCCGGGCGGACCACCACCGTCACCGGCGTCGACCTGCTGGGCTCCCCGGTCGAGTCGCTGCGCTCCCCGCAGTCGGGCGCGCTGCGGCTGGCCGACGACCTGGACGTCTCCCGGGGCGACCTGATCGTCCCGGCGGCGGCGCTGCCCGTGGTGTCCCGGGACGTCGAGGCGGCCGTGTGCCATCTGCACGAGAAGCCGCTGCGGCCCGGGGACCACGTGCTGCTGAGGCACACCACGCGCACCGTGCGCGCGGTGGTCCGGCGCATCACGGGTGCCGAGCGGCTGGAGCTGAACGAGATCGGGCGGGTCGCGCTGCGCACCGCCGAGCGGCTGGCCTTCGACCGGTACGAGGACAGCAGGCGCACCGGCTCCTTCGTGCTGATCGACCCCGCCGACGGGGCCACGCTGACCGCGGGCATGGCCGGCGCGACCGTTCCGGGGACCCCCGATGCGGCTGCCTGAGCGCCGCCGTGGGCCCCGCCGCTCCCGGCGTCCGCTCCACGCGGCCCTGACGCTGCTCCTGCTGCTGGCTTGCGCGGCGGGCTGCGGCTACGGGTCCCGGGCGCCGGGTGCGGCGGCCGCACCGGCCGTCGGCACGGGTCCGCCGCTGTCGGCGGAGTCGGTCTCCGTCGGCTACTTCGCCAACGTCACCCACGCCACCCCGCTGGCCGCCGTCCAGCAGGGCTTCTTCACCCGGGAGCTGGGCGGCACCCGGCTGCGCACCCAGGTGTTCCACGGCGGCCCTTCGGCGCTCGAGGCGCTCAACGCGGGCGCCGTGGACATCGCGTGGATGGGCCCGTCGCCCGCGATCAACGGCTTCCTGCGCTCCGGCGGCCGGGGCCTGCGGATCGTCTCGGGCGCCGCCTCCGGCGGGGTCGCGCTGGTCGTCGACGCGGACGCCGCGGTGCGCGGCAGCGACGTCCGGGGGCTGCGGATCGCCACGCCCGAGGCGGGCAACACGCAGGACGTGGCCCTGCTGCACTGGATCCGGGAGCAGGGCTGGGAGGTCGACCCGCGCACCGGGCGCGGGGACGTGACGGTCGTACGGCAGTCCGTCAAGGAGATCCCGACCAGTTTCCGGCGCGGCGCCATCGACGGGGCGTGGGTGCCGGAGCCGGTGGCCGCGCAACTCGTCGCCCACGGCGGGCGGGTGCTCGTCGACGAGGCGGACCTGTGGGACGGCGGCACGTTCGTCACCGCCCTCGTGGTGGTGAACCCCTCGTTCCTGAAGGACCATCCGGACGTCGTCGAGGCCGTGCTGCGCGGCGCGGTGCGCACCAACGCGTGGCTGCGCGGCCGCCCCGTCGAGGGCCGGGCGGCCGTGAACCGGGCCATCGAGTCGCTGACCGGACGCCCGCTGCCGGAGCGGGTCCTCGACGCGGCCTGGCGGCACGTCCGTCTCACCGACGACCCGCTCGCCGCGACCCTCGCCGAGGAGGCCGAACGGGCGGCACGGCTGGGACTGCTCGGCGGGAGCCGTACGGCCCTGGACGGAATCTTCGATCTGCGCCCCCTCAACCGGGTCCTCGCCCGGCGCGGCGAGGCGGCCGTGGACGACGCCGGGCTCGGTGTCGTGGCCGCTCCGGCCCCCTGAACCAGAGAAGGATGTGATCCCCATGGCAGAAACGGCCCTGCACACCGGCGCACCGGCCCGTCCCGTCCCGGTGGCCGAGGCGGAGCGGCCCGCCGTACGCCTCACCCATGTCTCCAAGTGGTTCGACACCGGCGGGCGCCGTCAGACGGTGCTCGACGACATCGGACTGACCGTCGGACGCGGCGAGTTCGTCTGTGTGCTGGGCGCCTCCGGCTGCGGCAAGTCCACGCTGCTCAACCTGGTCGCGGGCCTGGACCGGCCGTCCACCGGCGCCATCGACGTGTCCGGCGGGGGGCGGCCGGCGCTGATGTTCCAGGACCACGCCCTGTTCCCGTGGCTGAGCGCCGGGCGGAACGTCGAACTCGCCCTGCGGTTGCGCGGGGTGCCCCGGTGCGACCGCCCCGGCGAGGCGCGGCGGCTGCTCGACCTGGTGCGGCTGAAGGACGCGTACGGCAAGCGGATCCACGAGTTGTCCGGCGGGATGCGCCAGCGCGTCGCCCTGGCCCGCGCGCTGGCCCAGGACGCCGACGTGCTGCTGATGGACGAGCCGTTCGCCGCGCTCGACGCCATCACGCGCGACGTACTGCACGAGGAACTCCTGCGTGTCAGGGCCGAGAACGACCTCACCGTCCTGTTCGTCACCCACAACGTGCGCGAGGCCGTGCGGCTCGGGCAGCGGGTCGTGCTGCTGTCCTCCCGGCCGGGCCGGATCGCCCGCGAGTGGACCGCCGACGGCACTCCGGAGGCCGCCCTGACGGCCCTGGTCACCGACGCGTTACGGGAGGAGATCCGCCGCCATGGCCGCCGGTGAGACGGTCACCCGCAAGGTGCGCGAGAGCGCGGCGGTCGGGGCGGGCCTGGACGCGCTGGACAGCGCGCCCGCCGGCTCCGCCCGGAAACCCGTCGGGCGGCTGCTGCGGCAACGGGTGCTGCCGCCCCTGGTCGCCGTCGCGCTGGTCCTGCTCGCCTGGCAGGCCGCGTACGAGGCCGAGCTCAAGCCGGACTACCTGCTGCCCTCCCCGGCCGACGTGGGGCGGGCCCTGTCCGGCCAGTGGTACGAGGGCACGCTGTTCTCGACGGTGTGGACGAGCATGGAGCGGGGCGCGCTCGGTTTCGCCGCGGCCGTCCTCCTGGGCACCGCGATGGGGCTGACGCTGGGCGCGGTACGGCCGCTGCGGGTCGCGGTCGGGCCGGTGCTGTCCGGGTTGCAGTCGCTGCCGTCGGTGGCGTGGGTGCCGGCCGCGGTGGTGTGGTTCGGGCTGACCGACGCGACGATCTACGCGGTGATCCTGCTCGGTGCCGTGCCGTCCGTCGCGAACGGGCTGCTGGCCGGGGTCGACCAGGTGCCGCCGCTGTATCTGCGGGCCGGCCGGGTGCTGGGCGCCACCGGGGCGGCACGGGTGCGGTACGTGCTGCTGCCGGCCGCGCTGCCCGGCTATCTGGCCGGCCTCAAGCAGGGCTGGGCGTTCTCCTGGCGGTCGCTGATGGCGGCCGAACTCATCGCCGCCTCACCGGAGCTGGGGCTCGGGCTCGGCCAGCTCCTGGAGAACGCCCGCTCCTACCAGGACATGGCGCTGGTCCTGGCCACCATCGGGGAGATCCTCGTCGTCGGCATCGCGGTGGACCTGCTGCTGTTCGCCCCGCTGGAGCGGCGGGTGCTGCGGTCCCGGGGCCTCACGGGGGCCCGTTGACGGGGGCGCCGGTGCCGGCGGCATCTGCTGTACCGGCCGGGTGAGCGGGTCGTCGTGGTTGCTGCGGCTGGTGCCCTCGGCGGCGCCGCCGGAACCGGTGTGCTCGCCCGAGACCCTGGCCGCCGCGCGGGCGCCGCTGGGGCCGGGTCCGGTCGGCTGGGCCGTGGAGACCGCCCGGGACATGACGGCGCACATCGTGCGGCAGGTACCCGAGCACGGCGGGCCGGGCGCGTACCCGCCGTTCCACCGGGCGGTGGAGGCGACCGTGCTCCAGGCGCTGCGCGGGCTGCTCACCGAGCCGGAGCCGACGGGTGCGCTGGTGGTGCCCGAGGCCGTGGCGGGCAACGCCGAACTGGTCCGCCGCAACGTGCCGTTGGAGCGGGTGCTGCGCGGGGTGCGGCTCGGGCACGCCTATCTGCACGGACGGCTGATGGAGGCGCTCGACAAGGAGCCGGACGACGTCCGGATCCAGGAGAGCCACCGGGTCAGCGAGCTGCTGTTCGTCTACGCCGACGTGCAGGCCAGCCGGCTCGCCGAGGAGTACGTCGCGGAACGGGACCGCTGGCGGCGCGGCCGGGAGGCGGTGCGTCGCAGGATCGTGGACGACCTGCTGGCCGGACGGGTGGTCGGCGGGGCGGTCGCCGCGCGCACGCTCGGCTATGAACTGGCCCGCCACCACGCGGCGTTCATCGTCACCGCCGGCTCGTCCGACGCCTGCTCGCCGGACGAACTCCGGCTCCTGGCCGCCGAGCTGGGCCGGGCCGCCGGGGCGGAGAACCTGCTGACCGTGGCGGCGGGCAGCGCCGAGCTGTGGGCGTGGGCCTGCTGGTCGGCGGCGCCGCCGAGGGACGCCCTGACCCGGCTGCCCCGGCTGGTCCCCGAACGCCGACCGCTGCGGGCCGCGCTGGGACCGGTGGGGTACGGCGCCGAGGGCTTCCGGCGCAGCCACCGCGGCGCCCGTGAGGCCCGGCGCATGGACCGCCTCGGCCACACCGGCTGGCTGTGCGACTACGCCGACGTGAGCACGGCGGCCCTGCTCACGGCGGACGTGGAGCACGCCCGGTGGTTCGCCGCACGCGTCCTCGGGGAGCTGGGTGGCGAGGATCCGCGGGTGCGGGAGCTGCGGGAGACGCTGCGGGTGTACCTGGCGGAGGGGCGCAGTCCACAGGGGGCGGCCGAGCGGCTGTTCGTGGCGCGGAACACCGTGACGTACCGGGTGCGGCGCGCGGAGCGGCTGCTGGGGCGGCCGCTGGAGCAGGACGCGCTGGAGCTGCGGATGGCGTTGGAGATCGTGCGGCTGCTGGGGCCCGGGTAGGGGCGATGCGCCGGCCGCGCTGCGGGCGATCGGCTCCGGCACCGTCGCGGCTGGTCGCGCGGTTCCCCCCGCCCCCCCCCAGGGCGCATGGGGCCCGGGTCCCAAAGACCCGGCGGAGTTTGGGGCGCCGGACCAAAGCCCGCACGGCCCTGCGGCCGTTGACTGCTTGACAGGCCAAACTCCCGGGCCCGGCAGGGCGACGGGAGATCGACAGTGCCCGGCCTCGCCCCACCGCAGCGCACCCGCAGCCCCGTACCCCTCCTCAGCCTCCGGGACCCGCCATGCCCGCATTCCCCGAGCCCACTCGCCGCACCGTCCTGCGTACCGCCGCCGTCGCGTCCGGCGTCGGCGCGGTCGCCGCGCTCCCCCTCCGCCCGGGCCCGGCGTCCGCAAGGCCGCCCGGCGCGGGCACCCAGCTCGTGCTGCTCGGCACCAGCGGTGGTCCCGTCCCCATGCACGGGCGGTCCGGCATCTGCTCCGCGCTGGTCGTCGACGGGCGGGTCTACCTCGTGGACTGCGGGCCGGGCACGTTCGCCCGGTACGCGGAGGCCTGGCTGACGCCCGAGCAGCTCACCGCGGTGTTCGTCACGCATCTGCACTCGGACCATCTGTCGGACCTGTACCCGCTGCTGTGGCTGCGGTTCGGCGGTTTCCAGCCGCTGGGCGGCCCCGTGCACATCTACGGGCCGCCGTCCGCCGGCACGCTCCCCGCCGTCCACCCCGCCGGGCGCGCCGTGCGGACCGTGTGCCCGTCCGCGCCGGCGCCGGGCACCGAGGACCTGATCGCAGGGCACATCGACGCCACCGCCTACGACATCAACGTCCGTATGCGCAGCGAGGGCTGGCCCGACATCCGGGAGCTGATCGTGCCGCGCGACATCCGGTTCCGCCCGCCGAGGGGCGCCGGGCCGCGCAAGCTGATGGCGCCGCCGATGGAACCGTTCGAGGTGATGCGTGACGAGCGGGTGCGGGTCACGGCGGTGCTGGTGGAGCACCCGCCGGTCTACCCGTCCTTCGCCTTCCGCTTCGAGACCGCCGACGGCTCCGTGGTGTTCAGCGGCGACACCGCCCCCTGCGCGAACGTGGCCCGGCTGGCGCGCGGCGCGGACGTCCTGGTGCACGAGGTGATGGACCTGGACACCCTCGCCCTGGGCGGGCTGAAGCCGGCGCAGCGGCGGCACATGGAGATCAGCCACACCGACGCCACCCGGGTCGGCCGGCTCGCCGAACGCGCCGGTGTGCCCACGCTGGTCCTCAGCCATCTGGTGCCGGGCGCCACCAACCTCGTCCCGGACGCCACCTGGTACGCCAAGGCGAGCCGCGGCTACTCCGGCCGTGTCGTCGTGGGCCGCGACCTCGCCCGCCTGCCGGTGGGCGCCACCCGGCGGGACTGAGCGCCGCCGCGCCCGATCTCGCCGCGCAACCGCCGGGCACGCAGCACCAGTTCCAGTTCGAAGCGCCGGTCGGGGTCGTCGATCTCGTCGCCCCACAGCTCCCGTATCTGCCGCAACCGGTACCGGACGGTCTGAGGATGCACACCGAGCCGCTCCGCCACCTCGGGCGCCCCGCCCCGCGTCTCCAGCCAGCCCAGCAGGGTCTCCGCGAGCCGCCGCGCGTGCGCGGGCCCGCAGTGCGCGAGCGGCGCGAGGCAGCGCAGCGCCAGGTCGTCGAGGAGTTCCTCGGGCTGGAGCAGCACCAGGGCCTCGGTGTGCTCGGTGCAGAACAGCACCTCCCCGGCGGGCAGCAGCCGCCGTTCCATCAGGCGTACGGCGGCCTCGGCCCAGCGCAGCGACTTCGCGGCGTCGGTCAGCGGCACCGGCGGCCCGATGGCGCCCGCCCAGCCGGTGAGCGCGCGTTGCAACAGCTCGGGACGCCCGGCGGCGTCCGGTTCGGGCACGACCATGCGGGGCTGCTCGTACTCCAGGTCGAGCAGCACGCCCTGCCCGACGGCGGGCGCGACCGCCTCCCGTGCCGGGCGCAGCAGCACCCCGACGGCGACCTTGTCGGGCAGCTGCCAGCCGATCCGGGCGGCGCGTTCGGCGAGGGCGTCGGCCGGGTCGCCGCGGTGGCGTTCGGCGAGCAGCAGCTCCATCAGACGGCGTTGCAGGCGCAGCCGTTCCCCGGCCTGGCGGGCGGCGGCCTCGGCGTAGCCGCGCACGGACTGGTCGACCAGGCCGTCGAGGTACTCGTAGCCCGCGTCGACCAGTTCGTACATCGCGGGTGGCGGGATCTCCACCCGCTGGCCGATGTCGGCGAAGCGGCGCCAGGCCAGCCGTACCCCCATCCGGTAGATCGCCTGGAGCGAGTCCAGGGTGCGGCCGTTGAGTCCCTCGCCACGGCCGAAGTCCTGGAAGACGCCGGGCGGCACGGTGGGGCGGCCCGTCGAGTAGTCGGCGTGCTCCAGGTGCTGCACGAACACCTCGATGGCACGCCGGATGCCGACCAGCGCCATCGGCTCGCCGTTCTCGTCCAGCACGAGCGGCAGGTGCGGGTATTCGCGGCGGATCTCGCGCAGGATCTCCTCGGCCAGCTCGGGCGCCTCGGCCTTGGCGATCGCCGCGAACCGGCGTACCTGGAGCCGGGGCACCTCGTGCCAGGCTGAACGGGCGGCGCCGGTCGCGGCGGGCGGGGTGACGGTTGCCGGCTGGGCGGTCACCGGTCAGCTCCCCTGGCCCGCTTGTTCGTACGTGATCAGAGGGCTGTTGGGCTGTTCGGGAGTGGCTTCGAGCAACGCGACGACGCCGAACGCGGCGCCCACGGCGAGGGCGGCCGCGACCACGACGGTCACGGTGGCTGCGATCAGTCTGGACATGCGGGGTCAGCCTCTCTGCTCCGGAGGTCGTCCCACCCCGGTGCCCGCCGCTGCCCGTCGGCCCAGTGTCTGCGCGGCCCGGGACGCCGTCAAGGCCCGGGATCGGACCGACGCTCACGTTGTGACGTGACGTCAGGTACAACAAGCCCCGAAATTGTCATGCGCGTGAGTAGCCGTGACGAACGCCTCGGCGAAAACTGTCCAACCCCACCCCGCGCACATCCCGTCCACAGGCCCCGCTCAGGACAGGCGTAGAAGCCCTCCCTTCCCCAGGCAGTCCTCCCTTCCCCGCAGGCGACCCTCCTTTCCCCCACATCGAGTACCGCACCCCGAGACGAGTTGGAGCACCCATGCCCCAGCACGTACCGCCGCTGCGCACCGCGCTCCCCCGGCCGCAGCAGCACCCCCCGGCGCTCCCCCCACCCCCGCGCCGCATCGTCTTCCTCGCGCACCGGGACCTCGGCAACCCGGCCGCGGGCGGCTCCGAGCTGCTCGTCGACCGGCTGGCCGACGGCCTGACCCGGCAGGGGCACCAGGTCACACTCCTGTGCGGCGGCCCGGCGGCCTTCCGTGACTACCGGGTCGTCTCGGCCGGCGGCCCCTACGGTCACTATCTGCGCGCCCGCTCGGCCTTCGCCCGCCGGATCGGCGACTGCGACCTGCTGGTCGAGGTGTGCAACGGCATGCCCTACCTCGCCCCGCTGTGGCACCGCGGACCCACCCTCTGCCTGGTCAATCACGTCCACTCCGACCTGTGGGGGATGCGCTTCGGCGGTCCGCTCGCGCCCGCCGCCCGGATCGGCCGCCGACTCGAACACTGGGCGCTGACCGGCCCGCAGTCCCGCGGTCTGCTGGTCGCCGTCTCCCCGTCCACCGCCCAGGCGCTGCGCGCGCTCGGCGTGGCACGCGAGCGGATCCGGGTCGTCCACAACGGCGTCGAGGAGCCCGGCCCGCGCACCGACCGCTCCCCCGAGCCGCTGTTCGTGGCGGTCGGCCGGCTCGTCGAGTACAAGCGCGTCGACCTGCTGCTGCGGCTGTGGGAGCGGGTCCGTCCGGTCACCGGCGGCCGTCTGGTGATCGTGGGCGACGGCCCCGAACGGGAGCGGCTCGCCGCGCTGGCCGGTTCCGGAGTCGAGTTCACCGGGCACGTCTCCGAGGCGGAGAAGCACCGGCTGCTGTGCGCGGCCTGGCTGCTGCTGCATCCGTCGGCGGTGGAGGGCTGGGGTCTGGTGGTGACGGAGGCGGCCGCCCGCGGGACCCCGGCGATCGGCTTCGACGTGCCCGGACTGCGGGACTCCGTCGTCGACGGCGAGACCGGCGTCCTGGCGGCCGGCGAGTCCTCCTTCGCGGCGGCCTGGTGCACGCTGGCCCTGTCGGGACACCGCCGGGAACTGATGGGCAAGGCGGCCCGGGAACACGCCGCGCGGTACCGGTGGGACCGTACGGTGTCGCAGTTCCGCGCGGTGGCCGCGGAAGCGGTGCGGGGCTCGTCGTGACGCGGGTCGTGCGTGGCTGGTCGCGCCCACGCGGCGGTGGCCGCACATCGACGACAGCCCCGCGCCCCTCCACGGCGTCACCTCACCGAGGGTTCAAGGACCCCTCCTTCCGGCGTTCCCTCGCCCTGTTCCGCGCCTTCCTGTGCGAGCAGGACGACCCGGACGCCTGCTACTCGCTGCTCGCCAGGGACGCCGCCGACCAGGTCGAGGCGTACGACGGGCCGGTGGCCGGGCGGGTGGTCGTGGACGTCGGCGGCGGCAGCGGGCACTTCACCGAGGAGTTCAGGCGGCGCGGCGCGCACGCCTACCTCTTCGAGCCCGACGTGCGCGAACTCGGGCAGAAACCGCCCGACGGCACGGTGGTCGCCGACGGCTATCTGCTGCCGCTGTCCGACGGGGCCGCCGACGTCACGTTCTCCTCCAACGTCCTGGAGCACGTGGCCGATCCGCAGACCTTCCTCAGCGAGCTGGCACGCGTGACCCGGCCGGGCGGTCTGATCTACGTGTCGTTCACCAACTGGCTCTCGCCCTGGGGCGGCCACGAGTGGGCGCCCTGGCACTACCTCGGCGCCGAGCGGGCCCGCGCCCGCTACCGCCGCCGTACCGGGAAGTCAGCCAAGCACACCCTCGGCGAGAACCTCTTCACCGTGCACATCGGCCCCACCCTGCGGCAGGTGCGCGCCCGTCGCGACGTCACGCTCGTCACGGCGCGCTCCCGCTACTGGCCGTTCCTCACGCAGGCCGTCGTCAAGGCGCCCGGCATCCGCGAGGTGGCCACCTGGAACCTTCTCCTCATCCTCCGGCGGTGTCCCCCATGACGACCACGGTCCAGGCCCCTCCCCCTGCAGCCGTCCCCACCACCGTGACCGCCGCGGGCCCCCCGGAGGGCCCGCGGTCGCGGCGCTGGCTGCTGGGGTTCTGGGCCGTGGTCCTCGTGCTGTTCCTGGTGGTGCGGCCGGGCCGGCAGACCTTCGACACCAAGCTCGGGGTGACCGTCGACCCCGGTCGTTTCCTCGCCGACCTGGGTCAGTTGTGGCACGACCGGGGCGGCTTCGGCGGCATCCAGGACCAGTACGCCGGCTACCTGTGGCCGATGCTCCCCTTCCACTGGCTGTGCCGCGCGGTCGACCTGCCGGTGTGGCTGGCGGAGCGCCTGTGGATGTCGCTGGTCGTGTCCGTCGCCTTCTGGGGCGCGCTGCGGCTGGCCGAGCGGCTGCGCGTCGGCAACGGTGCCTCCCGGCTGCTGGCCGCGGTGGCGTACGCGCTGTGGCCGCTGTTCACGATCGTCGTCGGCTCGACGTCGGCCGCCGCGCTGCCCGGCGCCTTCCTGCCATGGGTGCTGCTGCCGCTGACCGGTGAGCGCCACAGCGCCCGCGTGGCCGCGCTGCGGTCGGCGCTGGTCATCCCGTTCATGGGCGGTGTGAACGCGGCCTCGACGCTGGCATCCCTGCTCCCGGTGGGCCTGTATCTGCTCTCCCGCCCGGCCGGCCCCCGGCAGCGCAAGCTGATCGCCTGGTGGGTGCCGGGCGTGCTCGTGGCGACCGCCTGGTGGTGGATCCCGCTGCTGCTGCTCGGCGCCTACGGCGAGAACTTCCTTCCGTACATCGAGAGTGCACGGACGACGACGGACACCATGGCGGCCACCGAGGCGCTGCGCGGCGCCGGGAACTGGGTGGCGTATCTGCACTTCGGCGAGGCGTGGCTGCCGGCCGGCTGGACCGTGGTGTCCTCGGCGCTCGTGGTGGTCTGCTCGGCGCTCGCCACCGGGCTGGGGCTGGCCGGGCTGGCGCGGCGGGACATGCCGGAGCGGCGGTGGCTGGTGCTGACCGCGCTCGTGACCGGACTGGTCCTGCTCGCCGGGTACGGCGGCGCGTTCGGGGCGCCCTTCCACGAGACCGTGCAGGCCTGGCTGGACGGCCCGCTGGCGCCGTTCCGGAACATCTACAAGTTCCAGACCGGACTGGCCCTCGCCCTGGTCCTCGGGCTCGCCCACCTGGTGGCGGTGGCCGCCGAGCCGCGCGGCGCCCGACGGGTACGCGGCCGCCGGTTCGCCCCGCTGGTCGCGGCGGTGCTGGTGCTGCCGGGGCTGGTGTGGCCGTACGTCAACGGATCCCTCCTCAACGCGGGTTCCTTCCAGGAGCTCCCCAAGTACTGGCAGGCGACCGCCGACTGGCTGGAGAAGTACTCCCCCGACTCCCGTGCCCTGGTCGTCCCGGCCACCGCGCACGGCATCCACACCTGGGGCTCCACCATCGACCAGCCCCTCGACGTGCTGGCCGGATCCCGCTGGGCCCAGCGGGACTACGTCCCCTTCGGCACGCCCGGCAACCGCCGCGCGATGGACGCCGTGGAGCAGGCCCTGCTGACCGGCGCCGAGGTCCCGGGCCTGGCCGACTTCCTGAGCCGCGCGGGCATCCACTACGTCGTCGTGCGGGGCGACCTCGACCCCGACCGGATCGGCGCCGTCCCGACCACGACCGTCAAGCGCACGCTGGAGCAGTCCGGCTACCGGCGGGTGACCGGGCTCGGCCCGGTCATGACCGGCGGCCGGATCGCGGACGACACCCCGCTCCAGGTCGAGGGCCTGTACCCGCGCCAGCGGGCGGTGGAGATCTACCGGCCGGGCGGCGAGGACGTCACCCGGCCCGGACAGGCCGCCCTGTACCCGATCGCCGACACGGCGGTCGTCTCCGGCGGCCCCGAGTCGCTGCTGCCGCTCGCCGCCACGCTGCGCGGCCGGGCGACCGTGCTGTCCGGCGACAACCACCCCGGGCTCGGCAGGCCGCAGCTCCAGGTGACCGGCGACGGGCTGCGCCGCGCCGACACACGGTTCGGGCTGGTCGACGCCAACACCTCGTACACGTACACCCGCGACGAGCGGAACGCGCCCGACGCCCACCAGGACGCCGGCGAGCCGCCGCACCAGATCCTGCCGACGACGGGTGTGCGCCATCAGACGGTGGCCGAGCTGCGCGGGGCGCGGTCGGTGACGGCGTCCTCGTACGGCAGCTGGCTCTTCCATCTGCCGCAGTTCGACCCGGTGGGCGCCTTCGACGGCGACCCGGCCACCGCGTGGGCGGAGGGGTCGGCCGACTCACCGAACGGGCAGTGGCTGCGGATCGAGTTCGCGGGCACGGGCGACGGCGGAAGCGACGCCGGGGCCGAGTACGACATGCCGTCGTCGTTCGAGGTGACACCGCTGCCGCAGGGGAGCGTGCGGGCCGCCGCCACGCGGGTGCGGGTGGAGACGGAGCGCGGATCGGTGACGAGCTTCCTCCAGCCGAACGGCATGACGCAGCGCGTGAAGGCCCCGGCGGGCGCGACCGGCTGGATGAAGCTGACGATCACCGACTCGGTGGCCCGCAGGACCGGGCTGACCGGGGCGGGCTTCGCCGAGATCCGGCTGCCGGACGTGCAGGTGACGCGTCTGCTGCGACTGCCGTCGGACGTCTCGGCGACGGCCGCCGAGATCGTCTCCCTGCACCGCGCGGCCGACCCCACCGGCCTCTCCCCGACCGGCACCGAGGCGGGGCTGCACCGCCGCTTCGAGACGACCGGGACCGGGACGTACGAGGTGAGGGCGAGCGCGGTGCCGGTGCCCGGCGAGGAACTGGACCGGCTGCTCTACGAGATCGCGCCCGAGCAGCGAGAGCGCATCACCGCCACCGCCGACTCCACGGCCCGGCTGGGCGCGGGCCTCGGCGCCCGCAACCTCACCGACGGCGACCTGACGACGGCGTGGATCGCGGGCGACCGGCCCACGGTCCATCTGCGCTGGGAGGGCAAGCAGCCGGTGAGCGAGCTGGTGCTGGCCGCGGCGGGCGGGCTGTCCAGCCGCCCCACCGAGGTGCGCATCAGCTCCCCCGACGGCGCCACGAGCGCCGGCGTGGACGAGAACGGCTGGGTGCGCTTCGAGGCGATCACGACCGACCGCCTGGACATCACGGTCACCGAGACGGCCCCGCTCACCCTCCACAACCCGGTCGTCGACGAGGACCTGCAACTGCCGGTGGGCCTGACCGAGGCCTACCTGCCCGCCCTCGACAGCTACCGCACCCCGCAGCCCCGCCCCGACCGGGAGTTCTCCCTGCCGTGCGGCCGGGGACCGCTGCTGGCGGTCGACGGCGAGCTGTACCGGACCGGCGTCTCGGGCACCGTACGGGACCTGACGGAACGCCGGCCGGTGGAGGTGACCCTCTGCCCGGAGGGCGGTCTGGAACTGCCCGAGGGCGCGCACCGCGTCGAGGCGGGCGACGCCGGCCCGCTGGTCCTGACGGACGTGACGCTGACGCGCGGCACGGTGACCGACCCGGTGTCCCCCGGCCGTGACCTGCGGATACGGGACTGGCTCGGCGACCGCCGCGAGGTGACGGCCGGCGCGGGCGCCGCCTCGTACCTGACGACGTACGAGAACTTCAACGACGGCTGGCGGGCCACGCTGAACGGCGAGGAACTCACGCCGGTCCGGCTGGACGGCTGGCAGCAGGGCTGGCGCCTGCCGGCCGGAGCGGGCGGCACGGTCGAGCTGTCGTACGAGCCGTCGACCACGTACGAGGCGGGGCTGATCGGCAGCGGGGTCGGACTGGTCGTGCTCGTGGGCCTGGTGGTGTGGCGCCGGCGCGCGCCCAACCCCGACGCGCCGCAGCCGGTGCCCCCGGCGCCCGGGGTGTGGCTGGGCGCGGTGGCGCTGACGCTGGTGGGCGTGGTGATCGCCGGGTGGTTCGCGCTGCTGGTGCCGGCGCTGGCGGTGCTGGCGTACCGACGGCACGCGCTGCTGGTGCCGATCGCGTTCGGGGCGCTCGCGGCAGCGGGCGTGGTGGCCGCGATCGGGGCGGGCGAGCCGCCCGGCCAGGGCACGGGCACCTTCTCCCCCGTGGCCCAACTGCTGGCGCTGATCGGCCTGTTCGCGGCACTGGTGGGCGTTCGGGAGCGGGCCGGCGATCCGGGTACGACGGCGGTGCTGCCGCCGGTGGCCCCGGAACCGGCCACCACGGCGGGCCTGCCGCCGACGACCCCGGGGACGGCCCCGACGCGACCGCTGCCCCGGCGCCGGGGGCCCGCGCAGGACCCGTTCCCGCGCGCCGAGGCCGGACCGCCCGTCTCGGCACGCGGTCCCGGCAGCCCGGAACCCGAGGGGGGAGACGACAGCCGATGACCGCACTCGACGACGTGACGCCCCGCCCGGCGCGGCGGATCCCGTTCCCGGTCGTGGACGAGGTGGCCCGCCACTGCCAGCAGGACGAGGAACCGGAGACGGTCCACATCGAGGTCCGCCTGCCCGGCCCGCTGGACCCGACCCGCCTGCGCAGCGCCTTCGTCGAGGCCCTGCACCGGCACCCGCGCGTACTGATGCGCGAGGCCCCCGGCCCCTGGTGGCGGCGCCGCTACGAGTGGGAGCTGACGGCGGACCCGGACGTGGAGGTGGTGAGCTTCGCGCGACCGGGGCGGGACGCGCTGCGGGACGCGAGGGCGCGGGCCCTGACCCAGCCGCCGCCGCTCTCGCTGTCCCCGCCGATCCGCCTGGAGGTCGTCGCGGCCCTGCCCGACGAGGGCACGGCCCTCGTCGTCACCATCAACCACACCGCGCTCGACGGCCCGGCCTGCCTACGGGTCCTGGCCACCGCGGCGGAGCTGTACGGCGGCAAGGACAACTCCCCGACGGCCCCGCCCGTCCGCACGGCGACCGCCGGACCGCCCGCAGAGGCCGCCCCCTCCCACTGGTCCCCACCGGCCCGGGTGGCCCCCGGCACGCCGGGCCCCTCCCCCGGCAACGGCGTGCTCGTCACCGAACTCCCCCTGCCGCACCGCCCCAAGGTCTCCCCCTACACGGTCAACGACCAGCTCATGGTCGCCACCGCCCTGACCGTCGCCCACTGGAACCGCGAGCACGGCGCCCGTCCCCGCCCCCTGCGCATCACCATGCCGGTCGACGACCGCCCCCGCGACACCACCATGCCCATCGGCAACGGCACCCGCCTGGTCGAAGTCGCCTTCACTCCCGACGAGTTGGGTCGGGCCACGACCGACATGCCCGCCCTGCTGCACCGCACGGCCACCCGCACCCGCGCCCTGAAGTCCCTGCCCCGCCCCCAACTGGGCCACGGGGCCGCCCTCCTGGCCACGCCCGTCCTGCCCGTCCCCTGGCGCGCAGCTCTCGCCCGCACGCTGCGCCGGGCCGCCGCCCCCTGGACCTCCACCACGCTGCTGAGCAACATCGGCCGCATCCCGTACTCCCTGGACTTCGGCGACGTGGCGGGACGCGCGCACGCGGTCTGGTTCTCGGCGCCGGCCCGGATGCCCCGCGGCCTGACCTTCACCACCGCCTCCACCGCCGGCCGCCTCCATCTGGCCGTGCGCTGGTCGCACGCCCTCCTCGGGCCCGGCGACGGCGCGCGTCTGCGGGACCTGTTCGAGCACCACCTGCACGCGACGGAGGTCCCCCGATGACGACCACCGCACCGCCGGGGGGCCTGCGCGACTTCTACGAGGACCCCGCCGTCCCGGTCGCCTCCGGAGCCCCCCGCAGCCTCCGCCAGGCCCGCATGCTCGCCGCCGCCCTGAGCGGGAGCACCGCGCCGGGCCTCGTCCTCGACATCGGCTGCGGCGACGGCACCGCCGCGGCGACCGCCGCCCCCCTGCTCACCGGCCACCGTGTCATCGGCGTCGACTGGTCCCAGGACGCCCTCACCCGGGCCCGCCCCCGCCTGTCGTACGCCGTCCGCGGCGAACTCACCGACGGCGGGCTGCCGTTCCGTACGGCTGCCGCCGACGCCGTGCTGTTCAGCGAGGTGATCGAGCACCTCGTCGACCCGGACGCCGCCCTCGACGAGCTGCGCCGCGTGCTGCGCCCCGGCGGCCACCTGATGCTCTCCACCCCCAACCTCGCCGCCTGGTACAACCGGGTCCTCCTGTTCGCCGGCGTCCAGCCCGTCTTCTCCGAGGTGAGCCTGCGCGCCGTCCACGGCCGCCCGGGCCGGGAGGTGGTGGGACATCTGCGGCTGTACACCGCCCGCGCGCTGCGGGAGTTCGTCGCGGCGGCCGGCTTCGAGGTCGTACGGCTCGAAGGGGCCCCCTTCCACGGCGTGCCGCGTCCGCTGCGGGCGCTGGACCGTCTCGCCTGCGCCCGGCCGCCCCTGGCCTCGATCCTGCTGCTGCACGCGCGAAGGACGTAGGCCGTGTGGTGGGGAGTGGCCGCGGCCCTGCTGGCGAACGTCCTGTACAGCGGCGGGTTCGTCCTGGAGAAACGGGCCCTGGCCGCGTTGCCCGAGGTCACCGTCCGCCGCCCGGGCCGCCTGCTGCGCCTGGTGCTCGGCAGCCCGCTGTGGATCGGCGGCTCGCTCGCCCTCGGGGCCGGCTTCGCCGCCCAGCTCGTCGTCTACCGCACCCTGCCGATCGCCGCCGCGCAGGGCATCTTCGTCTCCGGCCTGGTCCTGCTCGTCCTGCTGTCCGCCCGGCTGCTGGGCGAGGAGACCACCGGGCGCGAGCGGTACGCGCTCGCCGCGATCCTCGCCGCGCTGCTGATGGTCGTCCTCTCCCTGGAAGAGAGTTCGGACACCGTCGGCCGAACGGCGCCCTACCCGCTCGTCTGGCTGCTGTGCGTGCCGTCGCTGGCGTGCGGGGTCTGGCTGTACCGCGCCGCCGAGCGCCGCACCCTGCGCCGGCACCGGATGCCGACGACGGGCGTCGAGTACGGGGTGGCGGTGGGCCTGCTCTACGGGGTCAGCTCACTCGCCATCAAGGGCGTCTCCGGCTACTGGACGGGAAGTGACCTCGGCGGCGCGCTGCTCGGCGTACTGCGCTCGCCGTATCCGTATCTGCTGGTGTTCACCGGCGCGTTCGGCCTGGTCATGTCGCAGGCGGCGCTGCAACGCTGCCGGGCCTCGCTGATCGTGCCGGTGTGCACGACGGTGACCTGCCTGTACACGGCGGTGCTCGGCACGCTGTCGTTCGGCGAGGCGCTGCCGGACGACCCGCTGCGACTCGGCCTGCGCCTCGCGGGCACGGCTCTGGCGGTCACCGTGCTGCTGATCATGCCCAAGCATGACAAGGCTCCCCAAGCACCCACGCCAGTCAAGGAGTTGACCCCGCCATGAGCTCCTCCACCGGCCCCGACGAACAGTTGCTGAAGATCCTCGCGTGCCCGCTCGACAAGGGCCCGCTGCACCTGCTGCCGCCGGACGGGTCCGTGTCCTCGGCCCAGGCCCTCTACAACCCGCGCCTGCGCCGCCGCTACCCGATCGTCGACGGCATCCCCCAACTGCTGCCTTCGTCCGGCGAACAGGTCTCCGACCACGAGCACGAGCAGTTCCTCAAGCGCCTGGCCCTCTGACGGAAGGCCTCGGGACCACTCGGCGCCCCAGGCCCCCACGACCGGAAACGGATGGCCCCATGACCACGCTCGCCGCCCGCCTCGCGCCCTTCCTGCCGGCCCGCCTCGTCGCGGCGACCGCCCGCGCGGTCTACCCCCGCTTCGAACCCGAGCTTGCCAGGATCACCGACCTGTGCCCGCCCGGCTGCGGCACGGCGGTGGACGTCGGCGGCTGGTACGGCCCCTGGACCCGCCGCCTGTCCGGCCACGCCCGCCGGGTCGTGACCGTCGAACCGGTCCCGCACCTGGCCCGCCTGCTGACGGCGACCGCCCCGCCCAACGTCCGGGTGATCCAGGCCGCCGCCTCGGACCGCCCCGGCACGGCCCGCCTGTGGCTGCCGGCCGACGACACCGGGAACCGGGGCGTGTCGTCCCTCGTACGGCGGGACATCCACGCCCACGCCGTGGACGTCCGCTGCGTCGCACTGGACGATCTGAACCTGCGGGACGTCGGCTTCGTCAAGATCGACGTGGACGGCAGCGAACTGGCGGTCCTGCGCGGCGGGACGGCCCTGCTGACCCGCGACCGCCCGGCCCTGTTCGTCGAACTGGAGTCCCGCATCCAGCCGATCTCGCCCGTCCTGACGTATTTGGGGTTGCTCGGATATGACGGCTGGGTGCTCCCCGGGGACCACTGGATCCCCCTCGCCGACTTCCCCCTGGAGGCGCACCAGGCAGCCACTTCGCACGTCGCCTCGCACGGGCTGGTGCGGCGCGTGCTCCCATTACACGACCGGATCAGATACGTCAACTCCGTACTGTTCCTTCCGGACGGACGGCGCCCTGGAAGGCCCCGAATGGGCGACGATGGTCCGCATGCCGTCCTCCGCAGAGAACCCCACTAGCTCCTTCACCCCCGTCGAATTCCAAGTGGTCCTGCTGCGCCGCATGGCCGACCACAACGCCGACCTGGTCGAGGACGCCCGCCGAGAACTGGGCGTCTCCGTCAACCGTATGCAGGACGCGAACCGGCGCTGGCAGATGCTGCTCCGCTCACCGCGCGTCCGTGCCGCCCGGAGCAGGCACCGGGCGATCCTCGGCGCACCGGAGTGGACGACCAACCGCCGCATCGGTGACCTGGACTGCGAGGCCTGGCAGTGGCCGGTCCCTCTCTGGCCCGACCTGCGCTTCGAGGTGCTGCTCGCCCCGGGCGGCGCGGTCTGGAACGAATGGCTGGTCCGCGCCCCCGACGCCAAGCCCGCCGAGCTGCACACGGTGGAGGACCTCTACCCGTGGTCCTGCACGGTCGATGACGCGGCCCGGGCCTTCGCCCCCGCTCGCCCCCTGGAGGGCACGGCCCCCACGCGGTGGGGCCTCGCGTTCGGCGCCCAGGACACCGACGGCCGGCGCCACGAGGTGACGGCGGAGTTCACGTGGGGCCTGCTCCAGCGCACGATGATCGGCGGCCGAAGGATCCTGTGAACCCCCGGACCGGGCGTGCCGGCCGTTCCTCCGGCACGCCCCCAGGTCACCCCGTCACCGCCCGGCCGCCGCCAGCACGGCCTCGACGACCCTCGGCACGGAAGCGGCGTGCAGCGACAGGAACAGATTCGGCTCGACCAGCTCCAGCTCCATCACCCGCGGCTCCCCGCCCTCCCCGTCGACCAGGTCGACGCGGGCGTACAGCAGCTCGGGAGCACCGGGCACGGCACCCAACGCCCGCTGGGCGACGGCCAGTTCCTCCCGCGTCGGCTCCCAGACCCGCAGCCCCGGATGGGCGACCTTCCGCTCGTCGTACGCCGTTCCCCGCGCCAGCACGGCACCCTTCCCGCTGGCGTGCAGCAGGCGGCCTCCGAAGAACTGCAACGCCCGCTCCCCGCTCACGTCGATGCCCGCGACGTACGGCTGCACCATCGCGGTGAAGCCCTCGGCATGCATGCGATCGAGATGCCGTACGGCACTCTCGTGCTGGTCGGGCGTGTACCGGGCGGCGAACCGCGCTCCCGCCCCCGAGGTCGGCTTGACGACGAACTCACGGTCGCGCGGCAGCTCGGCCGCCTCACCCGGCGCGACATACCGGGTCGGCACCACCGGCACCCCGGCCGCCGCCAGCTCCCCGAGGTAGCGCTTGTCGGTGTTCCACCGCACCACGTCCGCCGGGTTGGCCAGCCGCGTGACCTTCCCGCAGGCCGTCACCCACTCCAGGAACTCCCCGGCCCGCCAGCTGTAGTCCCAGGTCGACCGGATCAGCACGAGATCGAACCCGCCCCAGTCGACGCCGTCCCGGTCCCACTCCACGGCGACCGCCTCGGCCCCCGCCTCCTCCAACGCCGCCACCAGCACCGGCAGATCCGGGTCAGCACTGACCTCGGGACCCGGACGGCAGGTGGCCAGGGCTATCCGCACCACGACGTCTTCCCTCCTCGTACGGACGTGGCCGGCACACACGTTCCCGCAGCCGGTCGCCCGCAGGCTAACAACCCGGACGGTCAGCGGTCCTCGGCCGGGTCCCAGGACAGCAGGCGGACCGACTCGGTGCGGCTCTCCGCGATCTGGTCGGCGATGGGCGCATGAACTCCGTGAGGATGCCGCTGTGCACGGCCGCCGCCTCACGGGCCTCCAGCACGTCGGGCGGGCGCCTGCGGCGTTCGACGAACGGGGCGCTGGTCCTGGCCGCGGCACCGGACGCCGTGAACGTTTCTTCCGGCAGCTGATGGTGTACGGAGGAATCGTGGTGGCGGCGGTCCCGCGGTGGTGTGGCTGGTGATGGTCGTGCCCGGCTTCGGGTAGCTCTCCCAGGCCACCTGGCCATGGCACCCTGCCATCGGCGGCCACCGGCGACGGCCGGGACCACGACCGACGACCTGCACCAACCACGACCGCCGACCTGCACCAGACCCGCCCGACCCCCGGTACCTGACCCGCCCGACCCCGACGACGACCAAGGAGTACGCCGCGTGTCCCCACTCTTCCCGGCCCTCGCCCAAGGACCGGCCGAGCAGCCCGCCCTGACCTTCGGCGACCGCTCCCTGACGTACGCGCGACTGGCCGCCGCGTCCGGTGCCGTCGCCGAACGGATCGGCACCGCCGGCCGCGTGGCGGTCTGGGCGACCCCGGATCTGGAGACCGCCGTCGCCACCGTCGGCGCCCTGGCCGCCCAGGTGGCCGCGGTGCCGCTGAACCCGAAGTCCGGCGAGAAGGAACTCGGGCACATCCTGGCCGACAGCGCCCCGGACGCCGTACTCACCGCGCCCGGCGCCGAACTCCCCGCCGCGCTCGCGCGCCTGCCCCGCGTCGACGTCGACGTGCGGGCAGCCGGCACCCTCCCGGAGGACCGCGCCGACGACGCCGCGCCCGCCCTGATCGTCTACACCTCCGGCACCACCGGCCCGCCCAAGGGCGCCGTGATCCCGCGCCGCGCGATCGCCTCCACCCTCGACGCGCTCGCCGACGCCTGGCAGTGGACCGGCGACGACGTGCTGGTGCACGGCCTGCCGCTGTTCCATGTGCACGGACTGGTCCTCGGGATCCTCGGCCCGCTCCGGCGCGGCGGATCCGTCCGCCACCTCGGCCGGTTCAGCCCCGAGGGCGTCGCCCGGGAGCTGGGGTCCGGCGCAACCATGCTCTTCGGCGTCCCGACGATGTACCACCGCATCGCCGAGGCACTTCCCGCCGACCCCGAGCTGGTCAAGGCGCTGGCCGGGGCGCGCCTGCTGGTCTCGGGCTCGGCCGCCCTGCCCGTGCACGACCACGAGCGGATCGCGTCCGCCACCGGCCGCCGGGTCGTCGAGCGGTACGGCATGACCGAGACGCTGATGAACACGGCCGTCCGCGCGGACGGCGAGGCCCGCGCGGGCACCGTCGGCGTCCCGCTGGCCGGCGTGGAGCTGCGATTGGTGGAGGACGACGGGACACCCCTCGCGGCGTACGACGGCGAGAGCGTGGGCGAGATCCAGGTGCGCGGCCCGAACGTGTTCACCGAGTACCTCAACCGCCCCGACGCCACCACCGCCGCCTTCACCGCCGACGGCTGGTTCCGCACCGGCGACATGGCGGTGCGCGACCCCGACGGCTACGTCCGCATCGTCGGCCGCAAGGCGACCGACCTGATCAAGAGCGGCGGCTACAAGATCGGCGCCGGTGAGATCGAGAACGCGCTCCTGGAGCATCCCGGGGTGCGGGAGGCCGCCGTCACCGGGGAGCCCGACCCCGACCTCGGCGAGCGGATCGTCGCCTGGATCGTCCCGGCGGACCCCAAGTCCCCGCCCGGCGTCGACGAACTGGCCGATCATGTCGCCCGCCGGCTCGCCCCGCACAAGCGGCCACGGGTCGTCCACCACCTCGACGCGCTCCCCCGCAACGACATGGGGAAGATCATGAAGCGGTCCCTGGGCAGCCATGCCTGAGCGTCCCTCCGCCCGCGCGGCCCTCGCCCTCGTCACCGACGACTTCACCGAACTCCGCTACCCCGCCGGGCGGTCCAGGGCCGACGGTCCCCTGACCTGGCAGGGTTACGACGCCTCCCGTGCCCGCGCCGCCGAGCGCACCGGCGAGGAGGAGTCCGTCGTCTGCGGCACCGCCCACGTCGAGGGCACCCCGGCCGTGCTGATCGCCTTCGAGTTCGGCTTCCTCGGCGGCTCGCTCGGCGAACGCACCGGCGACCGGCTGGAGGCGGCGTACACCCACGCCCGCGCCCACCGGCTGCCGGTCGTCGCGCTGATCGCCACCGGCGGCAGCCGCATGCAGGAGGGCATGGTCGCGCTCACCCAGCTCCAGCGCGTGGCGCGGCAGTCGGCGCTCACCCGCGAGGCCGGGCTGCCGCAGCTCGCCGTGGTGCGGGACCCCACCACCGGCGGCGGCTGGGCCACGCTGGGCGCGGGCGCCGACGTGATCCTCGCGCTGCCCGGCGCCCAGGTCGGCTTCGCGGGATCCCGGGTCCGTCCGGCCGACGCGGACCCTGCGGCGTACACGGCGGAGGCCCAGGTGGCGGCGGGCGCCGCCGACGCGGTCGTGGCCCCGCAGGAACTGCGGCCGGTGCTCGGGCGTTGGCTCCAGCTGCTGACCGCCCCGTCCAGCGCACCGGCACCACCGCCCCGCCCCCTGGGCGCGACCGGCCTGCCCGCCTCCGGCTGGGAGGCGGTCCTGCGCGCCCGCGCACCGCGGCGCCCGCGCGCGCGGAGCTACCTGGACGCCTACTTCACCGAGCGGGTCGCGATCAGCGGCGACCGGTGCGGCGGCACCGACGAGGGGATGCTGTGCGGCTTCGGCGTCCATGAGGGCCGCACTGTCGCGTACGCCGCCCAGACCGGGACGGCGACCCGCCCCGCCGGTTACCGCACCGCGGCCCGGCTGATCCGGCTCGCGGACCGGCTCGGCATCCCGGTGCTGACCCTGGTGGACACCCCGGGCGCCGCGAACGACGCGGAGGCGGAACGGCAGGGCGCGGGGGCGGCGATCGCCGACGTGTTCGGCGCGGTGGCCTCGGCCCGTACGCCGGTCACGACCCTGGTGATCGGCGAGGGCGGCTCCGGCGGCGCGCTCGCCCTGGCCGCCCCGGGCAGCACCTGGGCCACGCCCGACAGCTACTTCTCCGTCATAGCTCCCGAACTGGCCGCCGCGATCCTCAAACGGCCACCGGAGGAGGTGGAGTCGACGGCCGGTCAACTCCGCGTACGGCCACAGGACTTGGCAGATCTGGGCGTGGCCCGAACAAGCGAGCAGTTGTTCCCTGGAGCAGGTGATCGCCACCCGTGAGAGCGACTGGGGCAGGTGCGCCGGGCGATACTCACGGTGCTCCCCGTCCCAGGGGGGTGGCGCCGTCCGCGTCAAGCTTGCCGGGCGCGGCGCTCCGAACGACCACCCGTACAGCCGCACCCCGCCCGGCCCCCTCCAGAAGGCGCCCCCTGTCCGACCCCCCGCACGATGCAGAAGAGGGCCCGCCGACCGGCGGCACCTCGGCTCGTACGCTCGGGAGGACCGCCATGACCGCCAGTCTGGAGCAGCTGCGGCGCTGCCACTTCGCCGTCGACCTGGGGGCGGCGCGGACGCGGGTGTACGTCAGGGGCGCCGGGCTCGTCGTGGACCAGCCGTCGGCGGCCGCCGTCAACACGCGTAGCGGAGCGCTGATCGCGGTCGGTGAGCTCGCCGAGCAGATGACGGGACGTACACCGGACTACATCCGGGTCGTGCGGCCGGTGTCCGGCGGCACGGTGGTCGACATCGAGATGGCCCAGCGGATGCTGCGCCATCTGCTCGGCGACAAGATGCGCCGGCACCTGCGCCGCAAGCCCCGGCTGCGGGCCGCCGCCTGCACCCCGCACGACGCCGATCCGCTCGCCCAGCGCGCGACCATCGAGACGCTGGTGGGCCTCGGGGCCCGGCGCGTCGAGCTGGTCGACACGCTCATCGCCGCCGCCGTCGGCTGCGGGCTGCCGGTCGAGCAGCCCGAGGCGACCATGGTGCTGGTGTGCGGGGCGGCGGCCACACAGGTCGCGGTGCTCTCCCTCGGCTCCATCGTCACCGCCGTGCGGATCCCGGTCGGCGGTGAGGCGGTGGACCACGCGATCGTGCAGCACCTGCGGCACGAGCACGAACTCGTGCTGCCCAGCCAGTCGGTCCGTCCCCTGCAGATCGCCCTCTCCGGCAACGGCCTCACCCCGCAGGGACCGGCCTCCACGGAGATCCACGGACGCGACGTCGCCACCGGCCTCGCCCGCAGTGTGCGGATCGACACCGCCGCCGTGCGGGACGCCATCCAGACGCCGCTGACCGCCGTGCTGGACGGTATCGGCAAGGTGCTGCGGGACTGCCCGCCGGACCTGGTGGCCGACCTCGCCGACCGGGGGATCATGATGGTCGGCGGCAGCGCCCTGCTCCCCGGCTTCGACCAGATGCTGCGGCAGGCCACCGGCATGCCGGTGCACATCGCCGAGCGGCCGGACGTGTGCGCCGTCCAGGGCCTCGGCACCATGCTGGAGGGCCGGATCGAACCGCTGGAGCTGGACCCGCTGGGCAACTGAGCCGCCCCACGAGCCACCGGGGCGGACATGCCCGACGTCCCCCGCCTTCCCGCGCTCCTCCTCGGAGCCGTCCTCGGTGTCGGCGCCGACCTGGGCCTGCGGGCCACCCTCCAGCGCATCGTCGACGGCGCGGCCGAACTGACCGGCGCCCGCCACGCCGCCCTCCGCCCGCGCGACCCCGGCCACGACGGCCTGGACGAGATCCGCGGGACGGGTTCGCCCACCCCGCCGCCGGGCGCCCCCACTCTCGACGTACCGATCCACGTCGACGACGAGGAGTTCGGCCGCCTCCAGCTCGCCGGCAAGCACGGCGGCGGGCCGTTCACCGCCGAGGACGAGCAACTGCTGCACGTCCTCGCCACCCAGGCCGGCATCGCCCTCGGCAACACCCGGCTGTACGAGGCGGCCCGGCAGCGGGAGCGCTGGATCGAGGGCGCGGCCGCCGTCACCACCGCGCTGCTCGGCGGCGAGAGCGCCGACGACGCCCTGACGACGGTCGCGGAACGGGCCCGCCTCCTCGCCGGCGCCGCCGCGGGCATCATCCTGCTGCCCACCGAGGCGGGCGGCATGGAGATCGTCGCCGCCGCCCACGAGGACCCCGCCGACCTCGTCGGCACGACCATCGCGCCCGGCAGCCCCGTCCTTGAGCAACTGCTCGGCGGGGAACCTGTCTTCGTCGACGACTCGGCGACCGACCCGCGCATGACCACGCCGGTACGGCACCGGTTCGGCCCCAGCATGCTGCTGCCGTTGCAGTCGGGCGGCCGGCTGATCGGCACCCTCGCCCTGCCCCGCCTGCGCGGCGACCGCCCGTACACACCCCTGGAACGGCTGCTGGCCGGCCAGTTCGCCTCACAGGCCGCGCTCGCCCTGGTCCTCGCCGACGCCCGGCACAGCCGCGCCCGCCTCGCGGTCTACGAGGACCGCGACCGGATCGCCCGTGACCTGCACGACCTGGTGGTGCAACGGCTGTTCGCCACCGCGCTGATGCTGGAGAGCGCGCAGCGCCGCGCCGAGGCGGGTGCCGTCCACGAGAAGCTCGGCCGGGCCGTGGACGAGCTCCACGCGACCATCGAGGAGATCCGCGCCACGATCCTCACCCTCCAGCAGCCCCCGGCGTAGGCGCTTCAGAGGGAGAACCAGCAGCGCACCGTCGTCCCGGCCTCGCCGGTGTGCACCCGGACGAGATCGGCGACCATGTTCACCAGCAGCAGCCCCCGGCCCCCGCGCTGGTCACGGGAGGCCGGGCGGCGGCCCGCCAGCGGATCCGTCAGCCGTCCCTCGTCGCGCACCTCGCACACCACGTGCCCGTCCTCGGCCCACAGCCGCAGCACGCCCGAGCCGCCGCCGTGCACCACGCTGTTGGTGGTCAGCTCGGCGGTGACCAGCGCCAGGTCCTCCAGCCGGGTACCGGCGAGCCCGAACCGCGCCGCCTCCCCGGTGGCCGTGTGCCGGGCCACCGGAAGCGTGTCCGCGGCGAAGGCGAAGGCCGTCGCGTCCGGCACGACGGGCAAGGGCTGGTTGCAGCGGCCGACGACACCCTCCCAGTCGTACGCCGGGCTGCTCCGCTCCCGGCCCGAGGAGATGACCGTGGGGTGGGTGGCGTAGGCGTCGGCGAGCACCTCGTCGTCCAGGGCGCCGGCGTCGTACGGGCACAGGACGGTCATCCGGCGGCCCGTGAACGCCGCGTTGATCAGTGCCTCGTGCTGGGCGCAGGCCGGGTACTCGGTGGGCGTGCGGCCCGCCCAGACCGGCTCGCCGACGATCCGCACCCGGCGGCCGGCCGGCTGGGCGTCGGCGAACGCGCGGAGGACGCCGGGGATGATCCGGCCGGGGTTGCGCCCGGCCTCGCACATGTCGAGCAGCCGCACCGCGTCCGCCAGGTCGCCCAGCCCGTCCCGGACCAGGGCCAGGTTCCAGCCGGGCACGGCCACCGCCACCGGCTCCCCGGCGGCGAGCCCCTCACGGACGAAGGGAAGGACACCGTCGAGGTACTCCCGCTCGCCCGTGTAGAACAGGGCGGGGTGGACGAAGGGTTCGGGCCGGGCCGAAGGGCCGGGGGAGTCGTGGGGCTCCAGGGCGTCGCGGGGCCCCACGGTGTCGTGGGACCCGACGGAGTCGGAGGACTCGGCCGGTGCACTCATGACGTCGTCACCTCGATCGCCGACAGACCGGGCCAGAACAGTTCCAGTGTCCGGCACAGGGCGGGCGGCGGCCGGTGCAACACGATCCGCCGGCCGACGGGCAGCCGACGCGCTGCGTCCACGAGCACGTCGGCGCCCGCGACGTCCACGAACGTCACGGCGGACAGCTCCAGATGGCACACGTCGCGGCCGTCCCGCACCACCTCGTCCAGTGCGCGTTCCCAGATCCGACGCGTGGTCAGCCCCACTTCCCCCACCGCGCGCACGCCGAACCGCTCGGCCAGCGGTGCGACGGTCAGCCGCGCCGCCGTGCCGCCGGAGCCGTTCGGAACGCGGTAACGGATGGTCACTGCCGACTCCCCATACTCCTGGACATCGTCGCTCGTACCCCGACGCGTTCCGGTCAATCCACGAACCTGGGCGGTCGGGGGGTGTAGGGCGCCACACCCCGGGAAGGCGCACGTTCAGCATCGGGGCGGCGGGGGGCTCCACACAACATCGGGAAACGTGAAGAGCCGTGGGCAGAAGTGACGTCGTACCAGGACGTCGACGGCCGTCCACGGCTTCGGGGACCACGAAGGCGGTGACATGACCCCAGTGGCACCACCCTCTCTCGCGGAGCGGTCGCATCCACTCACCATCGACGGCAGCGCGGACGGCAGCGGCCGGGCCGTGCTCCGCGCGCGGGGTGAGCTGGTCCAGGGGTGCGATGCCGTCCTGGCCGAGGCGCTGGCCGAACTGCCCGCCCGCGTCGGCCGGGTGGAGCTGGACATGGCCGGCGTGATCTTCATGGACACGGCGGGACGGCAGTTCCTGGACACCCTGCGCGACTACGGACGACAACACCTGATCCCGGTCTCCGCCACCAACTGGCACGGCCAGCCGCGCCGCATCCTGGAGCTGATCGGCTTGGACACCTCCGACCCCCTGCGCCCCGTGGAACCGAACCCACCGGTCCTGCCCTCGCCCGCCCCGCTGCCCTCCCCCGTGTCCCTGGAGCGCGCGGAACAGCTCCACGAACTGCGCGAGGAGATCGAGCACCTGCGCCGGGCCATCGCCTCCCGCCCGGTGATCGACCAGGCCCGCGGCATCCTCATGGCCACCCATTCCTGCACCTCCGACGAGGCCTGGCACATCCTCCGGGAGGCCTCCCAGCTGTCCAACACCAAGCTCCACACGGTCGCCGCGGCCATCACCTGCGGCGCGGAGAGCGACGGCCCGCCTCCGCCCGGCGAGGTACGCGAGGCGCTGCGCCGGGCGCTGGCGCGACGGGGGCGATGAGACGGGAGCGACGGGACGGCTCCTACGAGCCCGTCCCCGGCGTGCCGCCGCTGCCGAACGCCCGCTCGAACCGCTGGAAGGCGGCCTCCTGCCGCCACTGGAGGCCGGCTCTGAGGCTGGTGTCCAGCAGCCGACGGCAGTCAGGCCCGGGGGCGAAGTCCCCGGGCCGTTCCCCCCGGCAGGCGGCCACGGGCCGGTACCCGTCCCGCGCCGGACTGTCCCGCCACAGGCTGCCGCCCGGCAGGAAGGCGTACTCCAGGGAGGCCCGGGCCAGGTCCTTCAGCTCCGGGTACGACAGCCCGTAGGTCTCGGCCGCGTACCGGTACTCGGCGCCGATGTCGGTGCGGCTGACGCCGGGGTCGTCGGTGGAGAGCACGACGGGTACGCCGTGGCGGCGGTAGACGCCGAACGGATGGTCGTCGCCGCGCACCCCGAGGATCTGGGCGTTGCTGGTGAAGGGCACCTCGACGGCGATCTCGCGGGCGGCCATGGTGCGGACGGTGCGCCGCCAGTCGTGCTCGTGGAGCAGGTCGACCCCGTGGCCGACGCGCTCGGCACCGGCCACGTCGACGGCCTCCCGGACGTGGAACGTCAGGTCCTCGGGCTTGACCGGACCCGGCGCCAGCTCGCCGGCGTGCAGGGTGAGGTGCGCGCGGGGATGGACGCCGCGCAGCTGGTTCAGCATGCGCATGTGGAGGCGGTAGTCGCGCAGGGCGACCTCCCCGTCCTCGGGCTGGACGAGGTTGACCGCGACGAAGCGGGGGTCCCGTTCGGCCAGGCGCATGCCGAGGGCGATCTGGGTGAACACCCGCTCCGGTGAACTTTCGCGCAGCGCGTGGGAGATGAAGCGAACGGGCAGCGCGCAGGCGGGCCGCGGACGACCGGTGCCGCAGCGGGCGGCCGCACGGAACTCGGCGTCGGCGCCGTCCGCCTCCTCGCGGGCCTCGGCCACCAGCCTGTCCAGCCTGCCCCCGGCCGTCAGCCTGCCGTACAGCCGCGCGAGGTCGCTGTCCCAGCCGACCTCGTCGGCCAGCCGCCCGGCGGCCGCGGCGGCCGGGGTGACCATGGTCTCCAGGTAGAACTGGTTCTGCGCCACCACGTCGTCCGCGACCTCGGCGAGCAGCTTGCCGCGATGCGGCTCGCTGACCGCCCCGAACTTGCCGAAGGTGGCGAAGAAGTGGTCGTGGCCGTTCCCGCCGGGCGGGAAGTCGTGCATGGACCAGGCGCGGAGGATCGCCTCGTGGAAGGCACGGTCGGTGCGGGCGTCGGCGGCGGGCCGGGTCCCGGGGCCGCAGGGCGGGGCGACGGCGGTCGTCGTCGCGGTCTCGACGCACAGCCCGTCCTCGGCGGCCAGCTCGATCAGATACTCCGTGGAGGCCGCGCCGGAGAGGTGGTTGTGCAGGTCCGCCCCCTTGGGCAGCCGGCGGAAGAATTCGGCCAGGCGCCGGGGATCGTCCCGGACGGCGTCGAGATACGCGTCCGTACCCCGCTCCGGCGCGGTCACCGGCCGTGGCGGGGACGCCGCTTGGGCGGGCACGGGCATCAGCAGGGTGGACGACGTCAGCAGTGCCAAGGCCCATGGGCGAAGCATCGGAGCGGTCACGCCCGCATCATCGTCAGGCGAACGCCCCGACATGCGTGGCCCGAGGGAAGCGAGGGGAACGACCACCCTCGTGGGTGACGCGGCGGTGGGGCCGGTGCGGTCCGGCCCCGTGGACGGGTCCGCGGTGTCCTCACGGCCCCGGAGCCATGCCGGTCGTCCACGACGGTACGCACGCATCCAGTGAGGCAGTGAGAGCACCTTCAGTCCCCCCGCGCACCGGCCGGATCTTCGCCCGGGAGTCACGGCCTACAGGCTGTCCAGAATCTTCCCCCGCCTGTCCCGGTACTCCTCATCCGTGATCGCGCCCGCTGCTCGCAGCTCATCAAGGGTGCGAAGCCGCGCAGCAATGTCCTGCGACCCGGCGGCCGGCACCGGTGCTGCAGCAGGCGGCGCGGCCGGCGCCCCGGCCGCAGCGATCCGCATCCGCAGCTGATGGGCCAGCGCCGTCCCCTGGTCCTTCGGCACCTGCTTGATGTCGGCCCGGTTGCCCGACGAGAACACGCTGAGCGTCCCCATGAGCATCCCGCCCGCCCACTGAACAGAGCTGATCCGGTTATAGGGGAAGTCCTCGACGCGCTGTCCCATGAGCCCGTGGAAGTAGAAGACGAGACGCAAGTTGGTCATCGCCAGCAGGCCGTTGCCCTTGCCGTACAGGCCGGTTGCGAGCATCTCGACCGTCTCGCCCTCCCACAGCACTTCGGGGAGCTTCTCGATCTCCCGCTTCGCACCGAAGGTGCTGGACAGTCTCTCCGCTGCGGCATCGATGTCCGGCCGCACGTTGAACGTCACCATGACGCTCCCCCCTTGGTGAATAGGTCCCCGGATCGTATCGAGCATCCCGCCCCCGAGAACCCCCTCCCATCCACGGCGTACAGGGTTGCCGCGTGTGCCGCCGCAAGCCTGGCCGCCGGAGGTGGCACATGCTGATCGGACCGCGGTACGCGGGACTGGTCGCGGCGTGGAAGCGCGCGCAGCAGCCGGACTCCCGTAGCCCGCAGGAACAGCGTCCGGTGCGGGGCTTCGCGCTCCCGCGCAAGCCCTGACCGACAGCACCCCCGCGGCCCCGCCCGGCGTCACCCAGGCGTCGACCGGGGTCACTCATGCCCGAGGACATCGGCCCCCACCGGCGATCAGCGACCTCGCCGAGGCGGACATCGACGAGTGGTGATTTACGGGCACACGAAGCCCGCTCCCCCACGGCAGACGATGGCCGGCGCCTACTGCCGGGCGGACGGAGACTGACCAACCTCCGTACCGCAGCGCCCATGCCGTTACGGCTACGAAGGTCTTCACATGTCCCTCATATGGGAGATCACGCTCTACGCTGCGAGCGGCTCGGCCGCTGCGGACTACCTCATGCTGAAGGCGAGCGACGCCTGCGACTCAGCTGCGAAGGCGGCAGAGGCACTGGCGGCCGCGGCAAGAGGATCCGCGACGCGTTCCGCGGACAGGGCTGACCCCTTCGCCCCGGCCGTCGCACCCAGCGGGGGCCGGGGCCGCTTATGTCTTGATCGCCGCCCCTTGGGGCCAGCTGCGGGCCGGCTGACGGTCCCCAGAGACGACGAAACCCCCTCCGCCCCGAGGGGGTACTGGCGGCACCGCAGGTGAAAACGTTCCTGCACTGTCGCCGCGGGGTGGGGCGGGTGGGACTCGAACCCACGGCCGACGGATTATGAGTCCGCTGCTCTAACCGGCTGAGCTACCGCCCCATAGCGGCGTGTCGCGCACATTTGTACGCGCCGTCTGCCGCAGCATAGCCGCTCATACGATCTCCTGCTCCGGATGGTCGGCTTCACGTGACCTTGAGGACTCCCGCGTGGCCCGGGCGGTTCCACCGGACATGAAAAAGGACCCCGGCGGGGTCCTCTTCAGACTGCTCCCCCGACTGGACTCGAACCAGTAACCTGCCGGTTAACAGCCGGCTGCTCTGCCAATTGAGCTACGGAGGACCGAGCTCCCCCGACTGGACTCGAACCAGTAACCTGCCGGTTAACAGCCGGCTGCTCTGCCAATTGAGCTACGGAGGAATGCCTCGTTGCATCGAACGTACTCACCTGGGTATCCGCCAGGGGGCGCGCGCTCGCTGCGACACATACATTAGCGCAAGCAGGGGGGTGCTTCGCCAATCGGTACTCCCGGCTTCAGGCCGCGCCAGAAGACCTACGCAAGGGAAGGGTGGCCGCCATGCGTTACCGGCTCACGTTCGTCGTCGGACTCGCTCTGGGTTACGTGCTGGGCACACGAGCCGGACGCGAGCGCTACGAACAGCTGAAGAAGACCGCGCGTCAGGTCGCGCAGAACCCCGCCGTCCGCAACACCGCCGAGACGGCCGCGCTGCAGGGCCGCCAGTTCGCGGGCAAGGCGTTCCACACGGTGAGCGAGAGGGTCGGCGACCGCATGCCCGACTCGGTCGCCCACCGCGTCCGCTCCCTGCGCGAGCGCAACATCAACGGCTCGGCGGAGGACGACTGGGGCACGAGCAACACCTGAGAAAAGGGGTGCGGGGGGTCGCGCGAGGAGCCGTACACCGCCCGCACCCGAAAGACCGCGCGCACCTCCACGGCGCCCACGGCCCGAGCATGCGCGGCACTGCGGCAGAATTTGAGCCATGGGGATAGTCGCCGGGTTGGACAGTTCGCCCGATTTCACTCGTATCGTCGTCTGCGACGCGGACACCGGAGCCGTGCTGCGGCAGGGCTACGCGCCGCATCCGGTGGAAGGCGCCGAGGCCGGCGGGCGGCCCAGCGACGTCGATCCACAGGCGTGGCTGCTGTCCCTGGGCGAGGCCGCCGGCGGTGGACTGCTGGAAGGTGTGCAGGCCATCGGGGTCTCCGCCCAGCAGAACGCCGTCGTGCCGCTGGACGCGCAGGGCGGCACCGTACGGCCCGCGCTGGTCGGCGGTGACAAGCGGGCGCAGGTCTCGGCGGCCGATCTGATCGACGCGCTGGGCGGGCGTGAGGCGTGGGCGCAGGCGGTGGGCTCCGTGCCGCAGGCCGCCCAGCCGGTGACCAAGCTGCGCTGGCTCGCCAGGAACGAACCCGAGAACGCGGCGCGAGTCGCCATGCTGATGCAGGCGCACGACTGGCTGGTGTGGCAGTTGCTGGGCCGGCCGGTCCGGCGGACCACCGACCGGGGCGGCGCCTCGGGCACCGGCTACTGGTCCGCCGCCACCGGCGGCTACCGGCCCGACCTGGTGGAACTGGCCCTCGGTCACCAGGTCGTGCTGCCCGAGGTGATCGGGCCGTCCGAGGCGGCCGGAACGACACCGGAGGGGCTGCTGATCTCCGCCGGGACCGGCGAGACCATGGCCGCCGCCTTCGGGCTGGGCCTCGGGTTCGGCGACGCCGTCGTCTCCCTGGGTGCCTCCGGGTCCGTGATGGCCGTGCATCCCGAGGCGCTCCAGGACGGCTCCGGGATGATCACCTCCCTCGCCGACGCCACCGGCATGCACCTGCCCGTCGTGACCACGCTGAACGCGGTGCGCACCCTGCGCGGCACCGCCGAGCTGCTCGGGCTGTCCGACCTGGAGAGCCTGTCCGACCTGGCGATGAAGTCGACGCCGGGCTCCCACGGCCTCGTGCTGCTGCCCTATCTGGAGGGTGAGCGCACGCCCGCGCTGCCGCACACCGCGGGGACGCTGACCGGGCTGCGGCGGGAGTCGATGAAGGCGGAGCATCTGGCACGGGCCTCCTTCGAGGGCATGCTCTGCGGGCTCGCGGACGCGCTCGACGTGCTGCGCGGGCGTGGGGTGGAGGTGCGGCGGGTCTTCCTGCTGGGGGCGGCGGCCGAGCTGCCGGCCGTACAGGCCTCGGCGCCCTCGCTGTTCGGGGCGCAGGTCGTCGTACCGCAGCCCGCGGACTATGCGGCGATCGGTGCCGCCCGGCAGGCGGCATGGGCGCTCGGGGTGTCCCAGGGCACCCTCGATCCGCGGACGCCGCCGGCCTGGCAGGGAGCGGTCGCGCAGGTGCTGGAGCCCGGCGAGGACCTGGCGGTGGGGCAGGCCGTGCGGCAGCAGTACGTGTCGGTGCGGGAGCAGACCCACCCGGGGGCGTTCCGGGTCTAGGCGGTGTGCCGACAGGGGCCGGCGCGGAACGGACGGCCTCGGCCCGTCGGGTGATCGGGTGGAGGTAACGCGGGTGGAGTGTCCGACGATAGGGGCCAGGGGCAACCATTCGGCCCCTGTCGCCGACTCCGAGAGAACAGCGTGCTCATACGACTGCTGCGGACCTACCTCAGGCCCTACAAGAGACCCATCACCGTGCTGGTGCTGCTGCAGTTCCTGCAGACCTGCGCGACCCTCTACCTGCCCACGCTGAACGCCCACATCATCGACAGCGGTGTCGTCCTCGGCGACACCGGTTACATCCTGTCCTTCGGCGCCGTGATGATCGGCGTCTCGCTGGTCCAGGTGGTGTGCAACATCGGTGCCGTGTACTACGGCGCCCGCACCGCCTCGGCGCTCGGCCGGGACGTACGGGCCGCGGTCTTCGACCGGGTGCAGTCGTTCTCGGCGCGTGAGGTGGGCCACTTCGGCGCGCCCTCGCTGATCACACGGACCACGAACGACGTGCAGCAGGTGCAGATGCTGTGCCTGATGACGTTCACTCTGATGGTGTCGGCGCCGATCATGTGCGTGGGCGGCATCGTGCTGGCGCTCGGCCTGGACGTGCCGCTGTCCGGGGTACTGGTCGCCGTGGTGCCCGTGCTGGGCCTCACCGTGACCTTGATCGTGCGGTCGCTGCGGCCGCTGTTCCGGACGATGCAGGTGCGGCTGGACACGGTGAACCGGGTGCTGCGCGAGCAGATCACCGGCAACCGGGTGATCCGTGCCTTCGTGCGCGACGAGTACGAGCAGGACCGCTTCCGCAAGGCCAACGCCGAGCTGACGGAGGTGTCGCTCGGCACCGGCAAGCTGCTCGCGCTGATGTTCCCGATCGTGATGACGGTGGTGAACGTCTCGTCGATCGCGGTGGTGTGGTTCGGCGCGCACCGCATCGACAGCGGCGGGATGCAGATCGGCGATCTGACGGCGTATCTCGCCTATCTGCTGCAGATCGTGATGTCCGTGATGATGGCCACCTTCATGTTCATGATGGTGCCGCGCGCGGAGGTGTGCGCCGAACGGATCCAGGAGGTGCTGGAGACCGGGTCCAGCGTCGTGCCGCCGGTGACGCCGGTGCGGGAGCTGCACCGGCACGGGCATCTGGAGATCCGCGGGGCCGGCTTCCGCTACCCGGGTGCCGAGGAGCCGGTGCTGAGGGGCATCGACGTGGTCGCCCGGCCCGGGGAGGTCACCGCCGTGATCGGCTCGACCGGCAGCGGAAAGTCCACGCTGCTCGGGCTGGTGCCCCGGCTGTTCGACGTCACCGACGGCGAGGTGCTGGTCGACGGGGTGGACGTCCGGACCGTCGATCCCCAGGTGCTGGCCCGGACCGTCGGACTGGTGCCGCAGAAGCCGTACCTCTTCGCCGGCACGGTCGCGACCAACCTCCGGTACGGCAATCCGGACGCGACCGACGAGGAGCTGTGGCACGCACTCGAGGTGGCGCAGGCCAGGCCGTTCGTGGAGCGGCTGGAGGGTGGGCTGGACGCGCCGGTCGCGCAGGGCGGCACCAACGTCTCCGGCGGTCAGCGCCAGCGGCTCGCCATCGCGCGGACGCTGGTGCAGCGGCCGGAGATCTATCTCTTCGACGACTCCTTCTCCGCCCTCGACTACGCCACGGACGCCGCCCTGCGCGCGGCGCTCACCCGTGAGACGTCGCGGGCGACCGTCGTGATCGTCGCCCAGCGGGTGGCGACCATCCGGGACGCCGACCGGATCGTCGTGCTCGACGCGGGCCGGGTCGTGGGCACCGGGAGGCATCACGAGCTGATGGCGGACAACGAGACCTACCGGGAGATCGTGCTCTCCCAGCTGACGGAAGCGGAGGCTGCCTGATGGCCGGTCCGATGGGGCGGATGATGGCCGGGACCGGCCCCGACCATCGCTCGATGGACTTCCGGGTGTCCGGGCGGCGGCTGGTCGGCCGGTTCCGGCACGAGCGGCTGACCATCGGCGCGCTGCTGCTGTGCGTGGTGGTGAGCGTGGGGCTGTCGGTGGTCGGCCCGAAGATTCTGGGGAACGCCACCGACCTGGTGTTCGCGGGGATCGTCGGGCGGGAGATGCCGGCCGGGACCAGCAAGGAGCAGGCGCTCGACGCCATGCGGGAGCGGGGCGACGGCGCCATGGCCGACATGCTCCGCGGCACCGACTTCACGCCGGGCGAGGGCATCGACTTCGGCGCGGTGGGGAACGTGCTGCTGCTGGCGCTGGTGGTGTTCGTGGTGGCCGGGCTGCTGATGGCGGTGGCGACGCGGCTGGTGAACCGGGCCGTCAACCGGACGATGTACCGGATGCGCGAGGACGTGCAGACGAAGCTGTCGCGGCTGCCGCTGTCGTACTTCGACAAGCGGCAGCGCGGTGAGGTGCTGAGCCGGGCGACGAACGACATCGACAACATCGGCCAGACCCTCCAGCAGTCGATGGGCCAGCTGATCAACTCACTGCTGACCATCATCGGCGTGCTGGCGATGATGTTCTGGGTGTCCTGGATCCTGGCGCTGGTGGCGCTGGTGACGGTGCCGCTGTCGCTGTCCGTGGCGACGTACGTGGGCAAGCGGTCGCAGCCGCACTTCGTGCAGCAGTGGCGCTCGACGGGCCAACTCAACGCGCACGTGGAGGAGATGTACACCGGGCACACCCTGGTGAAGGTGTTCGGGCGGCAGGAGGAGTCGGCGCAGCAGTTCGCCGAGCAGAACGAGGCGCTGTACGAGGCCGGGTTCCGGGCGCAGTTCAACAGCGGGGTGATGCAGCCGCTGATGCTGTTCGTGTCGAACATGAACTACGTGCTGGTCGCGGTGGTCGGCGGTCTGCGGGTCGCCTCCGGCTCGCTGTCGATCGGTGACGTGCAGGCCTTCATCCAGTACTCGCGGCAGTTCTCGATGCCCCTGACGCAGCTCGCGTCCATGGCGAACCTGGTGCAGTCCGGGGTGGCCTCCGCCGAGCGGATCTTCGAACTCCTCGACGCGCCGGAGCAGTCGGCCGATCCGGTGCCGGGGCTGCGGCCGGAGGAGCTGCGGGGCCGGGTGGCGCTGGAGGGCGTGTCCTTCCGGTACGACCCGGAGAAGCCGCTGATCGAGGATCTGACACTGACGGTGGAGCCGGGGCAGACGGTCGCGATCGTCGGGCCGACGGGGGCGGGCAAGACCACGCTGGTCAATCTGCTGATGCGGTTCTACGAGGTGTCGGGCGGGAGGATCACGCTCGACGGGGCCGACATCGCGAAGATGTCCCGCGACGAGCTGCGGTCCGGGATCGGGATGGTGCTGCAGGACACCTGGCTCTTCGGCGGGACGATCGCCGAGAACATCGCGTACGGGGCGGCGCGCAAGGTCACCCGGGGCGAGATCGAGGAGGCGGCGCGGGCGGCACACGCCGACCGCTTCGTCCGGACGCTGCCCGACGGCTACGACACGGTGATCGACGACGACGGGGCGGGGGTCAGCGCGGGTGAGAAGCAGCTCATCACGATCGCGCGGGCGTTCCTGTCCGACCCGGTGATCCTGGTGCTGGACGAGGCGACGTCCTCGGTGGACACCCGCACCGAGGTGCTGATCCAGAAGGCCATGGCGAAGCTCGCGCACGGACGGACGTCGTTCGTGATCGCGCACCGGCTGTCGACGATCCGGGACGCGGACACGATCCTGGTGATGGAGAACGGGGCGATCGTGGAGCAGGGGGCGCACACCGCGCTGCTGGCCGCGGACGGGGCCTACGCACGCCTGTACAAGGCGCAGTTCGCGCAGGCGGTGGCCGAGGTCGACTGAGCCGGTGACCGGGGTCGGGGGTGCGCCGCGCCGTCGCGGCGGCACCCCCGGGTCAGTCCAGGTAGCCCCTCAGCTGGTCCGCGAAGGCGTGGTCGCGCAGCTTGTTCAGGGTCTTCGACTCGATCTGGCGTATGCGTTCGCGGGTGACGCCGAAGATGCGGCCGATCTCCTCCAGGGTGCGGGGCCGGCCGTCGGCCAGGCCGTAGCGGAGCTGGACGACCTTGCGCTCCCGCTCGCCCAGGGTCGACAGGACCGCCTCCAGGTGCTCCCTGAGAAGGAGGAAGGCGGCCGACTCGACGGGGCTGGCCGCGTCGCCGTCCTCGATCAGGTCGCCGAGGGCCACGTCGTCCTCCTCGCCCACGGGGGCGTGCAGGGAGACCGGCTCCTGGGCGAGGCGGAGCACCTCGCCGACCCGCTCGGGCGGCAGGTCGAGGTGGGCGGCGACCTCCTCGGGGGTGGGTTCGTAGCCGCGTTCCTGGAGCATCCGGCGCTGCACACGGACCACGCGGTTGATCAACTCGACCACGTGGACGGGGACCCGGATCGTGCGGGCCTGGTCGGCGAGGGCACGGGACATGGCCTGGCGGATCCACCAGGTCGCGTACGTGGAGAACTTGTAGCCGCGGGCGTAGTCGAACTTCTCCACCGCGCGGATGAGGCCGAGGTTGCCCTCCTGCACCAGGTCCAGCATGGTCAGTCCGCGGCCGACGTACCGCTTGGCGACCGAGACGACGAGCCGCAGGTTCGCCTCTATGAGACGACGTTTGGCCATCCGGCCCATGACGACCAGGCGGTCCAGGTCCATAGCCAGCTGGGAGTCCAGGTCGGAGGCGCCGCTCAGCTTCGCCTCGGCGAAGAGGCCGGCCTCGACACGGCGCGCGAGTTCGACCTCCTCCACTGCGCTGAGCAGCGGGATGCGGCCGATCTCCCGCAGGTACTGGCGGAACAGGTCCGAGGAGGGGCCGCTGGTGTCGGCCCGGGTGGGCACGGGCGGGTCGACGGGCTCCACCTGAATCACGGGCTCCGCGTCGACCGGCTCGCCCGGCTCGGTGGGCTCGCCGGGACCGGGCGCCTCGGCGGCTTCCCCGGGGTGCCCGGCGGCCTCCGTGACCTCGGGCGGCTCCGTCTCCGGGTGGCGCGCGGCCCGGCTCTGCGGCGGCACGGCCACCAGCACACCGGGCTCCGCGTCCGGCGCGGTGCTGTCGGCGCCGGTGGCGCCGGCGGTGTCGGTCTGGATGAGGGTCTGGGTCTGCACGGGGGCGACCTCCAGGGTGATCGCTGCTGAGGCGTGCGGCAGCGCTGCTCGGGGGACGGAGTCGGCGGCCTCGCCGCTGTCCGTCCCGTACGCGATGAGCGGAACCGCGGGGTGAGCGACCCGTAGGAAACGGATCGGCCGCGCTCCGAGGACTCAGGCACCGGGACCCAGTGTGGGGTACGACACATCGCCGCCACGAGGGGCGTGCGGTGACTTTTTGCGTTCGGCCCGTGACGGGGCGGTCATCGCGGGACCCAGGGGGCGGTTCGCCCAGGGCTCAGAGGGCGGCGGCGCCGCGCTCCCGCAGTGCCTGTCCGTACTGCTGGAGCACCCACAACTCGTTCTGCACCGCGGCCAGTCGGGCCGCGTCACCGCTGCCGCTCAGGCGGGCCAGGGTGCTCTGGACGTCCTGGATGCGGCGGTCGACGGCACGGCGGCGGACCCAGACCAGCTGCTCTCCCGCGTACGCCTCGTCGACCGTGCGGCGCATGATCGCCTCGACCGCGAGTTCCGTGACCATCGCGCGGACGGTGTCGTCCGGGGCCGCCTCACGGACCCTGATCAGGTACTGCTGCGGGTCCTGCACGCCGTGCTCGGCGCCGCCCGCGTCCAGCACGGCCTGGCGTACGGCGGCGTAGGGCGCGGCGGTGAACTCGTCGACGCCGTAGGCGTCGAAGGCCGGGGAAACCAACTCGGGGCGCTGGAGGGCGAGTTTGAGGAGTTCACGCTCGGTGGCGTACACCGGGTTGCGCAGCGTCAGGGCCGGGCCCGACGTCCGGGGCGTGGGGGCGGCGTCGTACCCCTGCTGCGGGCGGGTGGGCGCCGGGCCCTTGCCGCCGCGGTCACGTGCCCAGCGGGCCAGTTGCGCCACGCGCTTGACCACGAACTGGGTGTCCAGGATGCCGAGCATGCCGGCGAGCTGGACGGCGACCTCGTGCTGGGCGCCGCTGTTCTTGATCCGGGCGACGATCGGGGCGGCCTCGTCGAGGGCGGCGGCCCGGCCGGCCGGGGTGTCGAGGTCGTAGCGGACGACGATCTGGCGCAGTGCGAACTCGAAGAGCGGCGTGCGGGGTTCGACCAGGTCGGACACCGCCTCGTCGCCCTTGGCGAGCCGCAGGTCGCAGGGGTCCATGCCGTCGGGGGCGATCGCGATGTAGGTCTCGGCGGCGAACTTCTGGTCGTCCTCGAAGGCCCGCAGCGCCGCCTTCTGTCCTGCCGCGTCGCCGTCGAAGGTGAAGATGACGCGGGCCGAGCCGTTGTCCATGAGGAGACGGCGGAGGATCTTGATGTGGTCGCCGCCGAACGCCGTGCCGCAGGTGGCGATGGCCGTGGTCACACCGGCGAGGTGGCAGGCCATGACGTCCGTGTAGCCCTCGACCACCACCGCGCGGCTGGCCTTGGCGATCTCCTTCTTGGCCAGGTCGATGCCGTAGAGGACCTGGGACTTCTTGTAGATGGCGGTGTCCGGCGTGTTGAGGTACTTCGGGCCGTTGTCCGCCTCGTACAGCTTGCGGGCGCCGAAGCCGACGACCTCACCGCCGATGTCCCGGATCGGCCACATCAGCCGGCCCCGGAAGCGGTCGATGGGGCCGCGGCGGCCCTCCTGGGAGAGGCCGGAGAGCAGCAGCTCCTTGTCGGTGAAGCCCTTGCCGCGGAGGTAGCGGGTGAGGTGGTCCCAGCCCTGGGGGCTGTAGCCGACGCCGAAGTGGACGGCCGCCGACTGGTCGAAGCCGCGCTCGGCGAGGAAGACCCGGCCGGTCTCCGCCTCGGGGCCGGTGGCGAGCTGTTCCGCGTACCACTCGGCGGCGATCTTGTGGGCCTCGACCAGGCGGATGCGTTCGCCGCGCTGGTGGGCGGGGTTGTAGCCGCCCTCCTCGTAGCGCAGGGTGATGCCGGCCTGGGCGGCGAGGCGCTCGACCGCCTCCGAGAAGGAGAGGTGGTCCACCTTCATCACGAACGTGATGGTGTCGCCGCCCTCCTGGCAGCCGAAGCAGTGGAAGAGCCCCTTGCTCGGGCTGACCTGGAAGGACGGCGATTTCTCGTCGTGGAAGGGGCACAGGCCCTTGAGGTTTCCGCCGCCCGCGCCGCGCAGCTGGAGGTACTCGGACACGACGGCGTCGATCGGGACCGCGTCCCGTACCGCCTTCACGTCCTCGTCGTTGATCCGTCCTGCCACGAGGCGATTCTACGGGGACGGAACGACAGTCCCGTCGGCTACGGGAGCAGGCTGTCCAGTGGGACGTGCGGGTCGGCCAGGGCGTCGGCGTCCAGGGGCGCCTGCGAGCGGATCAGGTTCTGGATCGGCTCTGTGACATCCCACACGTTCACGTTCATCCCGGCCAGCACCCGGCCCTCGGTCAGCCAGAACGCGATGAACTCCCGCTTGCCGGCGTCCCCGCGGATCACCACCTGGTCGTACGTCCCCGGCGGCGCCCACCCCGAGTACTCCATCCCCAGGTCGTACTGGTCGGAGAAGAAGTAGGGCACTCGGTCGTACGTCACCGGCCGGCCCAGCATCGCCTTCGCCGCCGCCGGGCCGCCGTTCAGCGCGTTCGCCCAGTGCTCGACGCGGATGCGGGTGTCGAAGAGGGCGTGCGGGAAGGCGGCGACGTCACCGGTGGCGTAGATGTCGGGGTCGGAGGTGCACAGCCGCTCGTCGACGACGACGCCCCCGCCGTGCGCCCGGTCCGCGATCTCCAGGCCCGCCGCCTCGGCGAGCCCGGTCCGGGGGGCGGCGCCGATCGCGGCGAGGACGTCGTGCGCGGGGTGCTCCTCGCCGTCGTCCGTGCGGGCGGCCAGCACCATGCCGTCCTGGCCGACGATCTCGGTCAGCCGGACCCCGAAGCGGAACCGGACACCGTGGTCCCGGTGCAGCTCGGCGAAGAGGGCTCCCAGCTCCGGGCCGAGCACGCCGTGCAGTGGGGTCGGCTCCGGCTCGACGACCGTGACCTCCGCGCCGTACTCCCGCGCCGCCGCCGCGACCTCCAGGCCGATCCAGCCCGCGCCGGCGATCAGCAGATGGCCGTTGTCCCTGCCCAGCGACTGCAGGACGCCGCGCAGCCGCTCGGAGTGCGCGAGGCGGCGCAGATGGTGGACGCCGGCCAGGTCGGTGCCGGGGATGTCCAGGCGGCGGGGCTCGGAACCGGTGGCCAGCAGCAACTTGTCGTACCGGACGACGGTGCCGTCCTCGCCGAAGCGGACCGTCTTCGCCGTGCGGTCGATCGCGTCGACCGTCTGGCCGAGGTGCAGCTCGATGTCGTTCTGCGCGTACCAGGCGGGTTCGTGCACGAAGATGCTGTCGCGCTCCTCCTTGCCGAGCAGATAGCCCTTCGACAGGGCCGGGCGCTCGTACGGGTGGTCGCGTTCGTCGCAGATCAGTATCACCCGGCCACTGAAGCCCTCCGCCCGCAGCGTCTCGGCCGCCTTCGCGCCGGCGAGCCCTCCTCCGACGATGACGAACGTCTGATCCGCGTCGACCACTTGATGCCTCCTCGTAATCGTGCCGCCCCGTGCGAGTTCAACGTGCGGTCATATGCGAGCGTCCCGCACGGAGCGTGATGCGGGAAGAGGGAGTGCCCCGATCAGGCCACGCAGGGTCACTTTCGGCCCCCCGCGGGGCCCCACGTCGCGTCAGTGTCACAGGTGCGCCGTCAGCCGCACGTGAAGCGACCGCGCCGAGGCGTCCGTCAGGGACGCGATCTGGTCGACGATCACCCGTTTGCGGGCGCGGTCGTCGGGCGCGCGGTCGAACAACGCCCGGAACTGTGGGTCCAGTCCGTCCGGGGCGCGGGCGGTGAGCGCCTCCGCCAACTCGGCGACGACGACGCGCTGATCGGCGCGGAGCCGGGCCTGTTCGGCGCGCTGCATGACGTACCGGTCGGCGACCGCCTTCAGCACCGCGCACTCCATCCGGGTCCCGCGCGGTACGACCAGTTCGGCGGCGTAGCGGGTGAGCCGGCCGCCGCCGTACGCCTCGCGGGTGGCGCTCTCGGCGGCCAGGCAGAAGCGGCCGATGAGCTGGCTGGTGGCGTCCTTGAGGCGGGCCTGGGCCTGGGCCGTGCCGTCGTAGCCGTGCGGCCACCACTCCTCGTCGAGAAGCCGGTCGAGGGCGGCGGCGAGTTCGGCCGGGTCGGTGTCCGCCGGGACGTACCGGCCGACGGCCACTTCGAACACCGCCTGCCGTTCCGGCTCCGCGTGCAGGCAGTTGGGGTCGAGGTGGCCGGCGTGCAGTCCGTCCTCGACGTCGTGCACCGAGTACGCCACGTCGTCCGACCAGTCCATGACCTGGGCCTCGAAGCAGGTCCGGGTGCCGGGGGCGTCCTTGCGGGCCCAGTCGAACACCGGGCGGTCGTCCTCGTACACACCGAACTTCGGGGAGGCCGGGTCGGTGGGGTGGCCGCCGCGTGGCCAGGGGTACTTGGTGGCGGCGTCGAGGGCGGCGCGGGTGAGGTTGAGGCCCACGGAGCCCTCCGGGGTGAAGCGCTTGGGCTCGATGCGGCTGAGGAGTCTGAGGGACTGGGCGTTGCCCTCGAAACCGCCGCAGTCCTCGGCGAATTCGTTGAGCGCCTGTTCGCCGTTGTGCCCGAAGGGCGGGTGACCGAGGTCGTGGGAGAGGCAGGCGGCCTCGACCAGGTCGGGGTCGCAGCCGAGGGCCGCGCCCAGTTCGCGGCCGACCTGGGCGCATTCCAGGGAGTGGGTGAGGCGGGTGCGCGGGCTCGGGTCCCAGGCCGCGCTGCTCGTCCCGCCGGGGGTCACCACCTGGGTCTTGCCTGCGAGCCTGCGCAGGGCGCCGGAGTGGAGGATGCGGGCACGGTCGCGCTGGAAGGCGGTGCGACCGGGGCGTTTGTCGGGCTCAGGGGCCCAGCGGTCGACCGACGTCGGGTCGTAGCCGGGGGGTGGGACGTGGTTCTCGTGCTGGGGCTGTGCGGTGCCTTCCATGACTCGACAGTAAGTGCAGAGGGTGACAATCGCGTACGCGTCTGCCGGGTCACGGTCTGGAGCGGGTGCGGGTTGTGCATGGCGTGTCGCGAAGCTCCCCACGCCCCTGGGGGCATCAGACCGGCGCCAGTTCCGGGAGGACCGTCGGGCTGGTGGACCTTGCCTCGTCGAAGCGGGTGAGCACCAGGTGGGCCATCAGGGGATGGGCTCCCAGGGGGGCCGCGGCGATGCCCGGCGCCGCGTCCGCGCACTCCTGCGCGAATCTGCCTGGCGCCGTGAAGTACGAGGCCAGGGCGATGCGCTGACGGCCTTGTGCCCTGAGGGTGCGGATCGCGTCCGCCACCGTGGGGGTCGTGGCCGACGCGTAGGCCGCAAGGACCGGGACGCCCAGGCGGGCGGCCAGGAGGGCCGCGGTGCGGCCGGTGTCGGTCGCGGCGGCGGGGTCGCGGGAGCCGGCCGCGGCGAGGATCACGGCGGTCGAACGGCGTTCGGACTCCGTCACGGGGGTGCGCAGGCCCGCCTCGGCCAGGCGGATGCGGAGGGTCTCCACGAGCAGGGGGTGCGGGCCGAGCGGCGCGGCCACCCAGGTGCGGGCCCGGGCGGCGGCGGCCATCTCCGGGATGTCCCGCTTGACGTGGTGGCCTCGGCTGAGCAGGAGGGGTACGAGGATCGCCTCGTCGTCGCCGAGCGCGGCCAGGGCGCGGGGCAGCAGGGGCTCGTTCAGCTCGATGTGGCCGAGGTGCACGCGCAGGCCGGGGCGCAGCGCGCGGACCCGGTCGAGCAGGGCGTGGACCGTGGCGAGGGTACGCGGGTCGCGGCTGCCGTGGGCCACCAGGACCAGCGCCGGGGAGCCGGGGCCGTGGCCGGACTCGTGGGGAAGCGGGAGCAACGCCGTCATGAACCGATCGTCGCGCCACGACGTTGCCGGCCCGTTGCGCGGGCGTCACGGGTGTTTTCGTCACGTTCACCATGCGGTGCCGGGGGTGTGTGAGGGGGGGTGACCTGGGGCTTCGGCGGCCACAGTGACGGCGCTCACGGAACCCTGGAGCCTGGTGGAGCGTCTCTTCGTGTCGAACCCGATGTGTCGCCGACGTGTCGGAGCCGACCCGGAAGGGCGTCCCATGAAGATCCGCCGACCGCGTCTGCCGCGCACCCGGACCGGGCAGCGGCGGCTGGTGCAGGCGCTGCTCGCGGGGGGCGTGCTCGCGCTGGTGCCGTCGACGTGGATGCACGTCAGCACGGACGACCGGCTGCGCACGACCGCCGACGCGCCCCGCACCGAAGTCGCGGTCGTCTTCGGCGCGGGTCTGTGGAACGGCGAGCCGTCGCCGTACCTCGCCCATCGGCTCGACGCGGCGGCCGAGCTGTATCGCGCGGGGCGGGTGAAGGCGGTGCTCGTCACCGGCGACAACAGCCGCGAGGACTACGACGAGCCGGACGCCATGCGCGCCTATCTCACCCGGCACGGCGTCCCGGACGCACGGATCGTCAGTGACTACGCGGGCTTCGACACCTGGGACTCCTGTGTGCGGGCCCGGAAGATCTTCGGCGTGGACGAGGCGGTGCTGATCAGCCAGGGCTTCCACATCCGGCGCGCGGTCGCGCTGTGCGAGGCGGCGGGGGTCGCGTCGTACGGCGTCGGAGTGGACGAGCGGCACGACGCGACCTGGTACTACGGGGGCGTCCGGGAGATCCTCGCGGCGGGAAAGGGCGCGCTGGACGTCGCCTTCAAGCCGGATCCACGGTTCCTCGGGCCGCGCGAGCCCGGGGTGGAACGGGCGCTCGCGGCAGGTGGGGAGAAGTGACGAGGGCGACTGAATCTTGACCGGAATTGGTCGTTGACCTGCGACCTTTGGGCCGTTCTGGCATTCCCGGCCCGCCCGTGCCGGTGCGGATGCCTCACGGCCGGCCGTAGGGGGCGGGGAGATCACCGTCGCGCCCGTGTAACAGGGAGCCGTCGCGGCACGTAACACCGGCGACGCACGCTGACGTGCATGGAACCCTCCGCGACGCCCACACACTGCCCGTACTGCGCCCTGCAGTGCGGGATGAATCTCACGCCCGCCCCGGACGGGACGGTCGAGGTCGGCGAGCGCGCGGACTTCCCGGTGAACCGGGGCGCGCTGTGCGGCAAGGGCCGGACGGCGCCCGCGGTGCTGTCGTCGCGGGTGCGGCTGACCTCGCCGCTGGTCCGCGAGGGGGGCGCGCTGAAGCCCGCGACCTGGGACGAGGCGCTCGGCCGGATCGCCGAGGGGCTGTCCTCGATCCGGTCGGCGCACGGGCCCGACGCGCTGGGCGTGTTCGGCGGGGGCGGGCTGACGAACGAGAAGGCGTACACGCTCGGCAAGTTCGCCCGCGTCGTGCTGGGCACCTCCCAGATCGACTACAACGGGCGCTTCTGCATGTCGTCGGCCGCGGCGGCCGGGACCAGGGCCTTCGGTCTGGACCGGGGGCTGCCCTTCCCCCTGGAGGACATCCCCAGGACCGGGTGCGTGATCCTGGTCGGGTCGAACCTCGCGGAGACCATGCCGCCGGCCCTGCGGTACCTGACCGAGCTCAAGGACAACGGCGGCACGCTGATCGTGGTCGACCCGCGCCGCACCAGGACCGCCGAACACGCCGACCTGCATCTCGCGCCCCGGCCCGGTACCGATCTCGCGCTGGCGTCGGGGCTGTTGCATCTGGTCGTCGCCGAGGGGCGGACCGACGAGGAGTACATCCGCGAGCGCACGAGCGGCTGGGAGGACGCGCGGGCCGCGGCGATGGCGCACTGGCCGGAGTACGTGGAGCGGATCACCGGGGTGCCCGTGCCACAACTGCGTGAGGCGGTAAGGATGTTCTGCGCGCCGGAGGCCGCGATGGTGCTCACCGCGCGCGGGCCGGAGCAGCAGTCCAAGGGCACGGACACGGTGGGCGCCTGGATCAACCTGTGCCTGGCGACCGGGCGGGCGGGCCGCCTGCTGTCGGGGTACGGCTGTCTCACCGGGCAGGGCAACGGGCAGGGCGGGCGCGAACACGGCCAGAAGGCCGACCAGTTGCCCGGGTACCGCAAGCTGACCGATCCGGCGGCGCGGCGGCATGTGGCCGGGGTGTGGGGCGTCGACCCCGACAGCCTGCCGGGGCCCGGCCGCAGCGCGTACGAGCTGCTGGACGCGCTCGGCGGCGACATCAGGGCGCTGCTGCTGATGGGCTCCAACCCGGTGGTGTCCGCGCCGCGCGCCGCGCATGTGGAGGAGCGCGTCAGGTCCCTCGACTTCCTCGCCGTGTGCGACGTGGTGCTGTCGGAGACGGCGGCCCTCGCGGACGTCGTGCTGCCGGTGACGCAGTGGGCGGAGGAGAGCGGCACGACGACCAGCCTGGAGGGCCGGGTGCTGCTGCGCCGGAGGGCGATCACCGCGCCGGAGGGCGTCCGCAGCGACCTGGAGGTGCTGCACGAACTCGCCGCCCGCCTCGGCGTGGAGAAGGGCTTCCCGACCGACCCCGAGGAGGTCTTCGAGGAACTCCGCCGCGCGACCGCGGGCGGCCCGGCGGACTACTCCGGCATCACCTACCGCCGCCTGGCAAAGGAGAACGGGGTGTTCTGGCCGTGTCCGGCGCGGGAGGAGGACACGGACGCGGATACGGAGAGGTCGGCGGGGGCGGCCTCCGCGTCCGGGGTGCGTCGGCCGGGCCGTCCCGTGGGCGGTCATCCCGGCACCCCCCGGCTCTTCCTCGACCGTTTCGCCACCGAGGACGGCCGGGCCCGCTTCGTGTCCGTCTCGCATCGGGCCGTCGCGGAGGAAACCGACGACGAGTACCCGGTGCTGCTGACCACCGGGCGTGTGGTGGCCCAGTACCAGTCCGGCGCCCAGACCCGCCGCGTCGACGAGCTGAACGCGGCCGCGCCCGGCCCCTTCGTCGAGCTGCACCCGCGGCTGGCGCGGCGGCTGGGCGCGGCCGAGGGTGAGCCGGTGGCGGTCGTGTCCCGGCGGGGCCGGGCGGTGGCACCGGCCCGGATCACCCCGTCCATCCGCCCGGACACCGTCTTCATGCCGTTCCACTGGCCGGGCGAGGGCCGCGCCAACACCCTCACCAACCCCGCGCTGGACCCGGTCTCGCGGATGCCGGAGTTCAAGGTCTGTGCGGTGCGCGTGGAGAGGGTGGAGCCGGTGCATGCGACGCAGGCGAGTGGGGCGGCCACGGCCTAGGTGTATTGACCCGCAGGGTTGTTGACTCGGCTGATCGGGGGTTGGCCTCCGAGTGCGGTGTGGCACCGATGGTAGTTGTAGGCGTGAAGGAAGTCGTCGAGGGCTGCTGTCCGCTCGTCGTTGCTGGTGTAGGCCCGCTGGTAGGCCCATTCGTCGAGCAAGGTGCGGTTGAAGCGTTCGACTTTGCCGTTCGTCTGGGGCCGGTAGGCGCGGGTCAGCTTTCCGGTGGCGCCGATCTCCGCGAGGGCTTGCTTCCAGGCCAGGCCCTTGCGGTAGGCCCAGGCATTGTCGGTAAGGACTCGCTCGATGCCGGTGATGCCGTGCGGAAGAACGCGGCGGCACGGGTGAGGAAGGCCGCGCAGGTCGCGACTTTCTCGTCGGCGTGGATCTCGCTGTAGGCGAGGCGGGAGTGGTCGTCG